>NZ_JBHWZJ010000011.1:0-47543 GCF_042728415.1 Streptomyces sp. NPDC060198
GCCGGTGCGGGTTGTCCACCGGGTGGGGGTCTTACACGGCATTTTTCATCCCCCCCCCTCCCGCAGGCCGGCCCCCCCCCGCGGTACGGGACCGAGTGCGGGGACGGACGGAGGCTGGTGCCCTCACGGGCAGTGGATCAGCCCTTGAAGCGGGGGAACGCCGAGCGGCCGGCGTACACCGCGGCGTCGTCGAGGATCTCCTCGATGCGCAGCAGCTGGTTGTACTTGGCGACGCGGTCGGAGCGGGCCGGGGCGCCGGTCTTGATCTGACCGCAGTTCACGGCGACGGCGAGGTCGGCGATGGTGACGTCCTCGGTCTCACCGGAACGGTGGGACATCATGCACTTGAAGCCGTTGCGCTGCGCGAGCTCGACGGCGTCCAGGGTCTCGGTCAGCGAACCGATCTGGTTGACCTTGACGAGCAGGGCGTTGGCCGAGCCCTCCTCGATGCCACGGGCGAGGCGCTCGGGGTTGGTCACGAAGAGGTCGTCGCCGACGATCTGCACCTTGGTGCCGAGCTTGTCGGTGATGACCTTCCAGCCGGCCCAGTCGTCCTCGTACAGCGGGTCCTCGATGGAGACCAGCGGGTACGCGGAGACGAGCTCCTCGTAGTACTCGGTCATCTCGGCGGCCGAGCGGGACTTGCCCTCGAACTCGTACTTGCCGTCCTTGTAGAACTCGGACGCGGCGACGTCGAGCGCGAGCGCGATGTCACGGCCGGGGACGAAGCCGGCCTCCTTGATGGCCTCGACGATGAGGTCGAGCGCGGCGCGGTTGGACTCGAGGTTCGGGGCGAAGCCGCCCTCGTCGCCGAGACCGGTGGAGAGGCCCTTGGTCTTCAGGACCTTCTTCAGCGTGTGGTACGTCTCGGCACCCCAGCGAAGGGCCTCGGAGAAGGACTCCGCGCCGATCGGGGCGATCATGAACTCCTGGATGTCGACGTTGGAGTCGGCGTGCGACCCACCGTTCAGGATGTTCATCATCGGAACGGGCAGCAGGTGCGCGTTCGGGCCGCCGAGGTAGCGGAAGAGCGGGAGGTCGGCGGCCTCGGAAGCGGCGTGGGCCACGGCGAGCGAGACGCCGAGGATGGCGTTGGCGCCGAGCGAGCCCTTGTTCTCCGTGGCGTCCAGGTCGCACATCGCCTGGTCGATCAGGCGCTGCTCGGTGGCGTCGTAGCCGACGAGCTCCGGGCCGATCTGCTCGATGACGGCGAGGACGGCCTTCTCCACGCCCTTGCCCAGGTAACGCTTGGGGTCGCCGTCGCGAAGCTCGACGGCCTCGAACGCGCCGGTGGAGGCGCCGGACGGAACGGCAGCACGGCCCGTGCTGCCGTCGTCGAGACCAACTTCGACCTCGACGGTGGGGTTACCCCGCGAGTCGAGGATTTCCCGGGCTACGACGACGTCGATGGACGGCACGAGCATCTCCTTCTGGGATGTGACGCTGACTGTGCGGGGCTCTTGAGCCTGGCGACTAGAGCCTAACCGGACACAGGACATCGGCCAGCCGACCGTCCGTCCAGTGACACGGCGAGCCTACACATTGTTTCCGTACGGAACATAACGTCCGGCGGTACGGGGGTCGGCGGCCCGCGGTACAGCGGGGTGCGCGGCACGCTCCTCCCCCGCTCCACCTGTACGCCACCCGCGGGCGCGCACCCGCACCGGCGCCGGAAAAGGCCCTGGCCCGGCACGCGGGGGGAGTGCGCGCCGGGCCAGGGAGTGGGAAAGGGGTGCCGCCGGACACCCCCGTTCCGGGGAGGAGTGGTTCGTGATTACTTCAGGTGGAGCTGCTGACCCGGGAAGATGAGGTCGGCGTCCTCGACGATGTCGTGGTTCAGCTTGAAGAGCTTCTGCCAGCCACCCTTGACGCCCTGCTTCTCGGCGATGGTGCTGAGGGTGTCGCCGGTGACGACCTTGTACTCGCCGTCACCCTTCTCCACCTTGTCGCCGGTCGGCGTGGTGACGGTCTCGGACTTCGCGGCAGGGCGCTCCTCGCTGCGGGAGGCGGTCTGCGAGTCGGTGGCGCGGTCCGGCGTCGCCGTGGCGGCGCTGTCGTCGGTCGCGGTCGAGCCGGTGCTCGCGGAGGAGCCCGTGTCGACGCCCGGGTCGACACCGTCGTTGGTGAGGTTGCCGGCACCGGCGCAGGACCAGGCACCCGGGCCCTGCAGGTCGAGCAGCACCTCGGCGGTGGCGATCTGCTGCTCCTTGGTCGCCAGGTCGGCGCGGGGGGCGTACTTCGTACCGCCGGCGGCGGCCCAGCTGGACTGCGAGAACTGCAGACCGCCGTAGTAACCGTTGCCGGTGTTGATGGACCAGTTGCCACCGGACTCGCACTGGGCGACGGCGTCCCAGGTGGCGACGGAGGCGGCGGAAGCGTTGGTGGCGCCCATCAGCGGGAGGGCGATGGCGGCACCGGCGACGCCGGCGAGCGTGGCCACACGGACGGCCTTGGACGAGCGGCGGTGCTTACCGTTGCTGGACAGCAGCATGGAACGTCTCCTCACCGACGCCTACGAGGTGAGCTGTCGGGTTCGGGCCAATGAGTGCCCGGCCACACGTCCTTGCGTGTGGCTTAACCCCTAGCCGGTCCCGGTCGCCCGTCGCTTCCGACGGGCCGTCCGATACCGGCGGCTTACCTGGGTCCCCCGCTCCTGCCTACGGCGCTTTACGCGTCTGTTCCCTTCGACCGACGGCAGGATTCGGCGTGACGGTCGACGGGGCCCGCGGTGCGAGCGGTTCTGACCGTAAACAGAGGGAACCCCCACATTCAATGATGGACATATACGACAATCAGACCTTACTGGTCACGCCCGGATAACCGTTTTCGCAGGTCAAAGCGGACATCCGCGAACCTCGGCGACCGCGACACGCCGGAACAGCGAAGAGACCCATGTCTCACTTTCGCAAAAGTGGACATAGGCCCCTTAACTGCCCCTCTTTTTGGGGTGTTTTCCCGAATTGGATCAGTTGGCGGGAGCGGTCTCCGCCGTGTCGGGAACGGTCTCCGGCGTGTCGGAGGTGGTGTCCGACGCGGCCGCAGCGGTGTCGGTCGCCGCGGGGGCCGCCGCCGTACTCAGGTCGAGCTCCTGGCCGGGCAGGATCAGGTCGGGGTCGGAGCCGATCACGCTCTCGTTGGCCTGGTAGAGCTCGGTCCAGCCGTCGGAGAGGTTCTGCGCGTCGGCGATCGCCCAGAGGTTGTCGCCGGACTGGACCGTGTACGTCCCGTCCGTCGCGAGCGTCGCGTCGTCGCGCGCTTCGCCGTCCCCGCGCGAGGCGTGCCGGCCGGTGTCGCGCGACGCGTCGGCGGCGGCGGCCTCGGCCGGGTCGGGCGTCCCGCGGTGCTTGCCGCCCGTCGCGGTGTCAGCGGTCGCCGCGTCCGTCGCGCCGCCCTTCGCACCGCTCTTGCCGGGCGTGGTGGCGCCCGGGGTGGCCGAGCCGGAGGGCGAGGGGGTCACGGAGGCGTCGGGGCCCGGCGTGGCGCTGCTGCCGGTGGTGGTGCCGGAGTCCGAGGCCCCGGTGGAACCGGAGGTGCCCGTCGACTCCGTGGTGCCGGTGGAGACGGGTGCGCCGTCCGCGTCCGGGATCGTGCCGGCCGAGGCACCCGCGTCCGTGGAGCCGGGGTCGACGCCGATGGGGGTGCCCGCGGGCGCCAGCCCGGAGATCACCGCGCACCCGGGCCACGCCTGCGGGCCCTTGGCGTCGAGCACCTTCTCCGCCACGGCTATCTGCTGGGTGCGGCTGGCGAGGTCCGCGCGCTGCGCGTAGTCCGTACCGCCGTAGGCGGACCAGGTCTCCTGGGAGAACTGCAGTCCGCCGTAGTAGCCGTTGCCGAAGTCCGCGCTCCAGGTGCCGCCGCTCTCGCATTCGGCGACCTTGTCCCAGGTGTTCGCGTCCGCCGCGCCGGCGCTGCCCGCGGCGAGCAGCGGAATCGCGAGGGCGGAGCCTGTCACGCCGGCTGCGACGACGATGGCGGGTGCCTGGCGAGGGCGGCGGTGTCTGCCGTTCGCGGAGCCCATGGGAGTGCCTTCCGTGTGACTGACGGGTGAACTGATGCGTCGAACCGTGAACCTAGCGGGACTCGAACGTGTGTCACAAGTCGATGCCTCGCAGATCACGTGAACATCACAGTGTTGACGGAGCGTCACTTTCACCGAGCGCCGGTCCCGGCGTGAACTCCACCGGAAGGGTGCGCAGTCCACGCATGATGAGCCCTCCACGCCACCGCAAATCGGCCGTTTCTCCCGCAAGACGCAGGTCAGGGAGACGTCTCAACAAGGTGGCGAGGGCGGTCCGTCCCTCCAGCCGGGCGAGCGGCGCACCCACGCAGTAGTGGATGCCGTGGCCGTAGCCGAGGTGCTGATTGTCACGCCGGGCGAGGTCGAGCACGTCGGGGTCCTCGAAGCGCGCGGGGTCGCGGTCGGCCGCCGCGAGGACCACGAGCACGGGATCCCCGGCCGCGATCTCCTCGCCTCCGAGGGTCAGCGGTTCGGTGGCGTACCGCCAGGTGGCCAGCTCCACCGGGCCGTCGAAGCGGAGCAGCTCCTCGACGCCGGTGGCGAGCAGCTCCTCCTCCCCCGCTTCCAGCGACGCCTGGAGGCGGGCGCGCTCCTCGGGGTGGCGGAGCAGGGAGTGGGTGCCGTTGCCGATGAGGTTGACCGTCGTCTCGAAGCCGGCGAACAGCAGGATGAAGGCCATCGCGGCGGCCTCGTTCTCCGTGAGGTGCTCGCCGTGGTCGCTGGTGCGGATGAGTTCGGAGATCAGGTCGTCGCCCGGGTTCTCCCGCTTGCGGTGGATGAGTTCGGCGAGGTAGGCGCGCATCCGCTTCACCGAGCGCGCCACTCCGCCGCGTGGTCCGCCGCCGTGGCGGATCATCATGCCCGCCCAGTCCCGGAAGTCGTCCTGGTCCTCCTCGGGCACCCCGAGCAGGTCGCAGATGGCGTAGATGGGGAGCGGGAACGCGAACTCGTGGATGAGGTCGGCCTTGCCCTCGGTCACGAACCGGTCGATGAGCCGGTCCGTCAGCTCCTGCACCCGGGGCGCGAACTCCGCGACCCGGCGCGGGGTGAACGCCTTGGACACGAGCCGGCGCAGCCGGGTGTGGTCGGGCGGGTCGATGTTGAGCAGATGGGTCATCAACTCGGCCTTGCGCTCCCCCGGAATCCCCGTCTTCCCCTTGGCGTGCGCAGACCCGGCGTGGTGGACCGGGTTCTTGGAGAGCCGGTTGTCGGCGAGGGCGTGACGGGCGTCCGCGTACCGGGTGACCAGCCAGGCTTCGACCCCGCTGGGCAGCGTGGTCCGGTGCACCGGGCTGTGCTCGCGGAGCCAGGCGTACGCGGGGTACGGGTCGGTCGCGAACTCCCAGGTGAAGAGTTCGGGGGCGGCGCTCGCGCGGTGCGCGGGGCAGCCGGCGGGCGCGCCGGGGCCGGGTTCCACGGGGCTGTCGTCCACCGGCCGGTCACTCATCGTCGGTGCCCGGAGTGTCCGCGCCCTCCGCCGCGAGGATCGCGTCGCGGTAGGCGCGGGCCGCGGCGCGCAGGGCGGCTTCCGGGTCGACGCCCTCGGCCTCGGCGCGGACGGCGAGGGCGAGCAGTTCGTAGCCGAGGGTGTCGCCGGTGGGCGGGGCGACCTCCAGGCCGGAACCGCGGACCCGGCCGCCGAGCTTCGCCGCGAGGGCGAGGGCGGGCTGACCGAGCGGGACGCCCTCGGTGACCGAGTCGCGTCGCTTCTCGACCGCCTTGGTGCGCAGCCAGTGCGCACGGACGTCCTCCGGGGTCTTCGCGGTCGCGTCGCCGAAGATGTGCGGGTGGCGGCGGATCAGCTTCTCCACCAGGGTGCCCGCCACGTCGTCGACGGAGAAGGGCGCCTGGGTGTCCTCCTCGGCGATCCGGGCGTGGAAGACGACCTGGAGGAGGACGTCCCCGAGCTCCTCGCGGAGTTCGTCGCGGTCGCCGTCCTCGATCGCCTCGACCAGCTCGTACGTCTCCTCGATGGCGTACTTGGCGAGCCCCCGGTGCGTCATCGTCGAGGTCCACGGGCAGTCGCGGCGGATCACGTCCATGACCTGGACGAGGTCGAGGAGGCGGGCGCCCGGCAGGTCGTACGAACCGGGGAGCAGCTCCAGGTCCGGCATCCGTACCCGGCCGGAGCCGCCGAGGCGGGCGAGTCCGTCGGTGAGCCGCTGATCGCCCTCACCGCCGACCAGCACCACCACGGTCCGGTCACCGGCGCAGGCGTCGACGAGTTCCTCGGCGGTCGGCTCGGTGTGCTCGACGGTGACGCCCGCCTCGCGCAGGTAGGGGAGCTGCACGTGGTCGGGGGCGCCGCACAGGACGCGGTCGGCGGTGCGCAACGTCTGCCAGGCGGGCCAGGACAGCAGTCCGGGGGCGACTCGGTGGCTGGCGGTGAGGAGGACGACCCGGCCGGGTGCTTCAGCGTTCACCCGTCGAACCTACCCCGGCGGCGTGTCAGCCCGCCGGGGCGGTGTCCGTCTGCCCGGAGCCGTCCTGCCCGCTGCCGTCGCCTCCGGCGCCGTCCCCTCCGGACGTCGCGTCGTCGGCGCCGGTGGCCTTGGCGAGCCAGGGGGACTCGTAGGTACCGAGGCGGATCTGCTGGTCGTCCCAGGCTCCGTAGCGCGGGTTGACGTCGATGTGCAGCGACTTCGACGCCTTGGTGAGCGCCTCGGTCACCTTCTGGGTGCCCTCCTGGGTCTGGAGGTCCGCGCCGAGCGAGGCCGCCAGTTTCGGCAGCTGGACCTCCTGGCGGAGGTCGCCGTCGATCTGCTCCGGGGAGATCCAGCGCTCCTGGAGGAGGGTCGCGGCCAGCTCGTCCTCGCCGCCGTACTGGGCGACGGCCGTCTGGTGGACCTGCTGGAGCTCCTTGCGGCTGACGGTCACCCCGGCGTCCTCGGCCGCCTTGTCGAGGACCTGTCCGAAGATCAGCCGGTGCAGGGCGGCACGCGGGAGCTGTCCGGACCCCTTCACCAGCTGGGCGGACTGCGGCGAGTTCTGCTGCGCGCCGCGCACCTCGGCGACGTCCGCCTGGAGGGTGGAGACCTCGATCCGCTGCCCTCCGACGATCGCGGCGGCGCCGGGATGGGCCTCGCCGCCGCAGGCGGTGAGGACGGGCGCGGAGAGCAGGAGTGCGGCGGAGAGGGTGAGCGCGGTGCGACGACGGCGGTGCAAAGGGAGCCTCCCGATGAGAGTTTGTGCATCAGTGCACAAAGCCTTGCGGTGATCGATGTTAGGCAGTGGCGGCCATGGGGGCCACTGGTTCGACCAACGATTCGGGACGAGTTGGGGATGTGGTGCCGTCGGGGGGTGTCCGCCCCGGCCGTGCTCGGCGTCGGCCTCAGCCGCCGCGTACGTCCCGCTGGTGCGTCAGCTGACGGCGGAGTTCGGCGGGGAGCGGGTGGTGCGGGCCGTAGGAGCGCTCGGTGTCGTACAGCAGGGCCTGGAGTTGGGCCCGGCCGGCGGTGTGGTCGCCGACCGCGAGCAGCAGCAGACCGATGCGGTGGCGGATGTCGAAAGCCCGGCCGGGGTCGGTGGCGACGGCTCCGTAGACGTTCTCGTAGTACGGAAGGACCGCGCGGTACTCGTTGAGCGCGGCGGCCGTCTCGCCCAGCTGCTCCAGGCACTGGGCGGCGTCGTAGCGGTACTGGAGCGTCTGCGGGTCGCCGGGGCCCGCTTCGGAGGCGCGGTCGTCGGCGAGGCGCCGCAGTTCGGGCAGGGCGCGGCGGTACTGGCCGTCGTCCATCAGCGTCGCCGCGTACTGCTTGCGCAGGATGCGGACGACGGGTGAGCGCTCGCCGTGCTCGGCGGCGGCGGTCGGCAGGATGGAGCCCAGGATGTCCACGGCCTGGGTGATCCGGCCCTCGCCGAGGAGCTGCTTGACCTCGTCCACGGCGCGCGCCACGTCCGCCCGGCCGGACGCCGGACGCTGGGCGGGTACGGGCGGCGGGCCGAAGCCGCCGGCCGTCACGGGAGCGGGGGCGGTCGCCCGGTCGGGCCAGGGGGCGTGCGGGCGGAGGAACGGTCGGGTCGGATCGAGCGGCCCGGCGGGCGTCCCGTGCGCCGGCAGCAGCGGGGCGAGGGCCTCGTACACCTCCTGGGCGGAGCCGGGACGGGCCTGCGGGTCCTTGGCGAGCAGCCGCAGGACGAGGGCCTCCAACTGCTCGGGCACGTCGGCCCTCAGGTTCCGGACCGGCAGCGGGGGTTCGTAGAGGTGGCGGTGGAGCACGCCGAGGGCGGTGGACCCGGAGAACGGCACGTCCCCGCTGAGCAGCTCGTGCAGCAGCACGCCGAGTGCGTACAGATCGGTGTACGGGCCGACCGCGCCGCCCATCGCCTGCTCGGGCGCCATGTAGGCCGGGGAGCCGATCGGGGAGCCGGTGTGGGTGAGCCGGGTGGTGTCGGTGTCCAGCACGGAGGCGACGCCGAGGTCGAGCACGGTGACGGTGCCGTCGGGGCGGACCATGACGTTGCGGGGCTTGAGGTCGCGGTGGACGATCGGCACCGCGTGCACGGCGCTGAGCACCGCGCAGAGCTGGGCGGCGACCGCCACGGCCCAGGGCCACGGGTAGGGGTCGTGCTCGGCGAGGTGGTCGGCGAGGTCGGAGCCTTCGACGTACTGCATGACGAGGAAGAGGTCGTCGCCGTCGCCCCCGGCGTCGTGGACGGTCACCAGTCCGGGGTGGTCGACCTGCGCGGTCACCCGGCACTCCCGGGCGAACCTGCGGCGCATCTCCTCGGCTTCCTCCCGGCCGCCGGGCACGCCCATCCGGTCGGGTCGCAGCAGCTTCACCGCGACCCGGCGGTCGAGCCGCTGGTCGTACGCCGTCCAGACCTGGCCCATGCCGCCCTGGCCGAGGATCGCGGCGAGGGCGTACCGCCCGGCGACGACGCGTCCGCTCACCGGCCCTCACCCTCCTTGCGCAGGTAGTCGCTCAGCTCGTCCAGCTCGGCGCGGACCTGGTCGAGCCGCTGGGGCGGGCCGGGGCGCCGCGGGGGCGGGGTGGGCTGCGGCTGCGGGGTGGGCTGCGGCTGCGGCGGGACGGCTCGGTAGGGCGCGGCGGGGCCCTGCGGGTGAGGGGTGACGGGCGGTGCGCCGTAGGGGGGCGTCCGGTGCTGGGGGGTGGTGGCCGGCGGGTAGCCGTACCCCTGGGCGGGGCCTGCGGACGGGTAGCCGGGGGTGGCCCGCGCGCGGGCCGCGAGGGCCCCGGGGCCGTTCGGGCCGAAGTGCCGGATGTCGGCGAAGAGGTAGTACCAGGTGACGCCGCCGAGGAGGGCCAGGATCCAGCCGATCAGGGCGAACGCCTGGTTGTCCGTCATCTCGTCCTCGGCGCTGGGGAGCACGTCCAGGTAGACGCCGAGTCCGACGGTGAGCACGACGGACAGGACGAACAGCCCCCAGTCGCGCGGGCGCCGGGTCACGATGGCCAGCCGCAGCATCGCCGTCCATGCCAGGAAGCCGCAACTCAGCACGGTCAGTGCCACGAAGACCACGCGCAGGACCGTCAGCGTCGCCGAGGACGGGCGCGCCGGGGGAAGCTCCGGCGGATAGCCGTAGCCGTGCATGTGCCGCTCCCGGGAGGCGATGGGCGGATGTGTGGTGCGAGCGTATACACCCACGCGTGCGGCCGTTCCCTGGTTGTGCACAACGGACGTGACTCAGCTCACTGAAGGGGACACCGTCCCGTCCGTGAGTCCGTCGTACATGCCCTGGACCAGCAGCCCGCCGAGTCGGCCCGCCGTGCGCAGCGCGTCCTCGAAGGCGGCGAGGGCGCGGAACTGCTCACCGTACCGGCGCTGTTCGTCCAGCGGGAGCCGGGGCAGCCGGATACGGCGGGCGTCGAGCCGCGAGGCGGTGGAGGCGTGGCTGCTGGCACGGCGGTTGTTGGCCGTGCCACGCAGGAATCCGGCGAGGAACCACGGGTCGAGCACGGCCGGATCGGGGCGCAGCAGTTGGAGGTTGCGGCCGAGCACGGCACCGGCGGTCGCCTCGTCCACGACCCGGACGACCGAGCCGCCGCCGAGCACGGGGACGACGACGTCCCCCGTGCGCAGGACGACCGCGTCGTCGGCGGGCCCCGCCGCACCGGTGGCGCTCGCGGAGGCGGGCCCGGTCGCGAGGAAGGCGAGGGTCTCGGACTCCTGGGCGGGGCCGGCGGGAGCGCCGCTGGGCGGGGTGTTGCCGAGGACGTCGTGTTCGGTGAGGACGGGCCCCCGGCCGCCGCCGGAGCCGCCGGTGCTGAGCCGGAGCGCGCCCGCGCGGGCGAGTTCACCGAGGGTGGTGAACGGCCGGGAGGCGGGCTCGACCAGGCCGGCGGAGGGCGGGGTCAGCCGGAGGGTGAGCCGCAGTTCGTCGGTCAACCTGTCCCGTACGTCGGCGAGTTCCGCCGCACCCCCGGCGGTGGAGGGCCGGGGCAGGTGGCGTGCGGGGGTGAGGTCGACGTCGTCGTCGAGGAGGTCGATGACGGGCACGGCCCGGCTCGGCCCCGAGGCGGGCGGGGCGGTGGTCCCGGCGGTCGGCGGGCCGCCCGGCGCGGCGGGGGCGCCGGATCCGCGACCGGCGGTGGCGAACGCGCGCCAGGCGTCCAGGACCGTACGCCGGACGGCGGGCCAGTCGATCCGCTCGCGTCCGCTTCCCGCGAGGCTTCCGGTGCCGCCTCCTCCGGCGGCACCAGGGGCGCCCGCCGCCGGGTCGGGGGACTCGGCCGTGTCGACGAGGAGGAGCTCGGGCGTGGGCTGCACGCCGTGGTCCGGCTTGCGCAAGATCCACAGGTGCAGCGGGATGCCGTACGGCGGGGCGGCTCCGGCGGGCAGCGCGACGACGGCCCGCAGTGCGCCCCGGCGCAGCAGGTCGGCACGGATGCGGCGGCCGGAGCGGCGGGAGACCGCGGCCGGCGGCATCAGCAGCACGGCGGTGCCGCCGTGGCGCAGCCGGGCCAACGCGTGCTGGACCCAGGCGAGTTCGGACTCGGCACGGGCCGGATAGCCGTACTCCCACCGGGGGTCGTAGGCCAACTCGTCGTGGCCCCAGTTGCGTTCGTTGAACGGCGGGTGGCAGAGCACCACGTCGGCCGCCAGCTTCGGGAAGGCGTCGGCGCGCAGGGTGTCCCCCGTGCGCACCACGGGCTCCGGCGCCCCCTGGTCCGCGCCACCACCGACACCCAGGGCGAGGCGGAGCGCGGTGAGCGCCGCGAGGTCGGGGTCGGCCTCCTGCGCGTGCAGGGCGGCGGGCCTGCCGACGGCCCGCAGCAGCGCCCCGGTCCCGGAAGCGGGGTCCAGGACGACGGGAGCAGGCGCCTTCCCGGGCGCACGGCCGGGCCCTTCGCCCTGAAGGGCCAGGTCGGCCATGAGTGCGGCCAGCTCGGGCGGGGTGAGCGTGTACTGCCGTGGATTGGCGTCCAGTTGGCGGCCGAACAGGAACTCGAAGGCCTGGCCCGCCCCGGACTCCGCCGCCAGCGCGGCGGCCCCGCGGAGCAGCGGTACGGACGGTCGCAGCGCCTCCGGCCCGGGCACCCGGACGGCCCGGACCGCCGACGGCGCGGCGCCCTCGGCACCGGCCGGGACCTGGGGCCCGAACCGGGCTTCGAGTACGGGGGCGAGGGCGTCGGGCAGCAGGCGGGCGACGCGTTCGTCCGAGACCGCCACCAACTCCAGCCAGTCGGTGGGCCGGTCGCGCACGAGCAGCAGGGCGCAGCCCACGTGGATCAGGGCGGTGACGGCCCCGGCCGGGTGGCCGGAGAGCTGCTGCCAGACACGCTCCCGGAGCGGCACCTCGGCCAGCTTCCCCTGGCCCCGGAGCCACTCCTCGACGTCGGCGAGCGCGAAGGAGGGGCTGGTCTCCGTGCCGCCGACCGGCTTGGGGAAGTCCGCGTGGCGGCGGCGCCAGTTGCTGACGGCGGCCCGCCCGACTCCGGCCAGGCGGGCGATCCCGGCCGCGGTCACCTCAGAGGCGTTCTCCGGCACTGTGCTGTCTCCCTGGTCCGAACCGTCACCGTTCGCGCCACCGTCCGCGCTGTGCAGGCGAGCATACCGACGCGCACCGCACCGATCGATTCACAGGCGAATTGCCGTTGTTCACAGAAACGCTGGTTGACTCGGTTCACAAGCTCTGCTGTGATGGGGCTGTGCCCGCACCGGTGGAGTCCACCGGTGCGAACGGTCCGGAGAAACCCGCCTGCCCGGGTACCGCCGGGCGTCGGCGCCCCCTTTCTCTCCCGTCCCCCTCTTCTTTCTGACTTCTCCTGGAGTACCGCCATGCGCCGAGTCGCGCGTACCGCAGCTGCCGCCGTCTGCACCCTCTCCGTGCTCACCCTTGCCGCCTGCGGCAGCGAGGGGGGCGACACCGCCACGGACGCGAAGAAGGGCGGCGCCGCTTCCTCGGCCGCCCCGGCGGAGAAGGAGCCGTTCGCGGACATGTCGGGCCCCGACGTCATCAGCGCGGCGTTCAAGAACATCCACAAGGCGACCTCCCTGCGCCTCTCGGTCGACATGCGGTCGACCGACGCCCCCATGAAGGCCGATTTCTCCACCACCGTCGACGGCGCCCGGTGCGCCGGCACGACGGACATGGGAGCCGGCGGCTCGATGTCCATCATCAAGATCGCCGAGACCGTCTACATGAAGCTCGACGAGACGATGCTGCGCGCTCAGTCCGAGGGCGAGTCCGAGGCGGACATACAGGCCACGGTGGACATGGTCGCCGACCACTGGATGGCCGAGAAGGCTTCCGACCCGGACACCAAGGACATGATCGGGTTCTGTGACCTGAAGTCGTTGCTCTCGGAGTTCGAGGGAGGCGACACCGAGGCGAAGAAGGCGGGCACGACGACCCTCGACGGCACTCCCGCCCTCCGCCTGACCGAGAAGGACGGCGAGGAGACCTACTCGGTCCTGGTCTCCACCGAGGGTGACCCGCAGCTCCTCCAGGTCAGCTCCACGGGCGGCGACGAGCCGATGACGATGACCTTCTCCGATTTCGACAAGCCCGTCGTGGCGGAGAAGCCGGCCGCGAAGGACATGGTGGACGTCGGCTGAGCCGGGCGTCCGGCATCCGGGCATCCGGGCATCCGGGCATCGAAAACGGCCCGGTGCGCTCGGGGGGACGCGCCGGGCGGGGGCGGGCGTCGGGGGCGTCCGGGGCGGGGGCGGGCGTCGGGGGCGTCCGGGACGGGGGTGGGCGCCGGGGGCGCCCGGGACGGGGGCGGGCGTCGGGGGGCGTCCGGGACGGGCAGCGCCGGGCCGGGGGGCTCGGCGCCGCCCGTTCACCCGGGGCCGCGCCCTCCCATCCCCCTCGACCCCTCGCCCCCTCGACCCCTCGCACACGCGAACCCGCGGGCCCCGCACACCCGCGCGCGCCGGCACCCGCCCACTCGGACCGGCCCGCTCAGACGAAGCTCCGTGTCGCCGTGAGCCCTCCGTCCACGGGGAGCGTGGCCCCGGCCACGTAGGAGGCCCGGTCGCTGAGCAGCCAGGCTGCTGCCTGGGCGAACTCCGCCGGCTCGGCGACACGACCCAACGGCGTGACGCGGGAGACCATTTCGGCGAAGGCGGGACCCGCGGCGAAGAAGCCCTCCGTGGCTGAGGTCCGGGTCACCCCCGGCGCGATGGCGTTCGTACGGATGCCGTGGTGCGCGTAGTCCGCGGTGGCGGCCTTCACCAGCCCGATCAGGCCGTGTTTGGCCGCCTGTTGGACTCCGTCGCCGAAGCCGCCCACGAGGCCGCCCACGCTGCTGTTGACGACGATCGAGCCGCCCCGGCCCGCCCGGGCCATCTCGCGCAACTGTGCACGCAGGCACAGCCAGGTGCCACGCAGGTTCAGCGCGTGCACCTCGTCCCACTCCTCTTCCGTACGGTCTGCGAGCGGCGCGGGTGCCGGCCCGGCGCCCGCGTTGTCGAAGGCGGCGTCCAGGCACCCGAATTCGGACAGCGCCGCCCGTACCGCGTCCTCCGCTCCCCGCTCGGTACGCACGTCGCCGGGCACCGCCACGGCCTGCGCGCCCCCCTTCCTCAACTCGGCGGCCAGTGCGCCGATCTCGTCTCCGGAGCGGGCCACCAACACGAGCAGCGCCCCCTCCGCCGCGAACACCCGGGCCGCTGCCGCGCCGACACCCCGCCCGGCACCAGTGATGATCGTGACCTTGTCGTCGAGAAGTCCCATGGGTGAGAGCCTGCGGCGGTCGGGCCCGGGTGTGAAGGGTCCGGGGAATCCTCGGACGGCCAGGTCCTGCCCGGGGCCCGGCCAGTACCGCCGTTCCCCGGCCGTCTGCCGGGACCCGTCAGGTCCTGGTTGCCATCGGGCGCGTGTGGGACCGTTGCGGCATGACCGAGACACCCCTCGGCGCGTTCCTGCGTGCCCGCCGACGCGGCCTGAAACCGGCCGAGTTGGGGCTGTCGCCCGGCGCCAGGCGACGCACGCCCGGTCTGCGGCGCGAGGAGGTCGCCGGCCGGGCGGGCATCTCGGCGGACTACTACGCCCGCCTGGAGCAGGGCCGCCAGTCGGATCCCACGGAATCGGTCCTCGACGGCCTGGCCACGGCGCTGCTGCTCACGGACGCGGAGCGCGGCTATCTGCACCGGCTCGCCGCCCCTCGCGGGCACCGTTCGCCGCCTCGTACCGCCGCCGTCAGCGAGTCGACCCGCACCCTGCTGGCGGCCTTCACCGACAGTCCCGCCCTCGTCCTGGGCCCGTGTTTCGACCTGCTCGCCTGGAATCCGCTCGGCGGAGCCCTGCTGAACGGACCCGGCAACCGTCTCCCGCACGAGCGCAATCTGCTCTGGCAGGTCTTCTGCTGCCCCTACGGCGACCGTCTGCCCGGCAATCGCGCCCCCGGCATCTCGGTCGGCGCCGACCTGGTCGCGGCGCTGCGCGCCCACCACGCCGACCACCCGACCGACCCGGATCTGGCACGGCTGGTGGCAGGTCTGTCGGCATCGAGTGCCGCGTTCGGGGCGCTCTGGTCCGAGCACCGGGCCTCCGCCGTCCGCGAGGGCACCCTCCACATCCCGCACCCCGCCCTGGCCCCGGACGCCCCTTTCGGCTACACCGTCCTGTCGTTGCCCGACCCGGGACAGCACCTGTTCGTCTTCCTCCCCCCGGCCCGTACCGGCGGCGGCAAGGCCTTCCGCGGTCTGGCCGACGCGATGGACGTGGACGCCGGGGCGGCCGCGCCGGAGCGTTCGGCCGCTCGGGTCCGAGCCGTCAGCCCGCGCACTGCCTCAGCATCATCGCCTTGTCGGCCGTGGTCACCGGCAGTTCGTACTTGAGCGAGACCTGGGCGAAGCGGAGCGCGTAGGAGCAGCGGATCGGCTTGTACGGCGGCAGCCAGGCGGCGGGCCCGGAGTCGCTCTTGGAACCGTTGGTGGGGCCGTCGACGGGGATGAGGTTGAGCGGGTCGTTGGCGATCTGCTGGCGTTTGGCGTCGCTCCAGCGCGAGGCGCCCATCTGCCAGTCGTAGGACAGGGGCATCACATGGTCGATCTGGATCTTCGTGGCCTTCGTCTTGGTCCACGCGATCGTCGTGCCGGTGTACGGGTCCTTGAGCGTCAGCGAGGCCACCACGCAGTCCGATCCGCTGCGGAAGCGCACCTCCTGGCCGTCCCGCTTGAGCAGGTCGTTGCGCGTGTCGCAGCCGTTGCGGGCCAGTGCTATGCCGTTCACCGTGTCCTTCCACGCCGAGCCGAACTCGTCGCGGTCGTAACCGGTCTTGGGGCCGCGCCCCTTGGTGAGCACCTTCTCGATGACCTTCCGCGCCTCGGCCCGGTCCGCGTCGCTGGTGAGCGGTGCCAGGCCGGGCTTCGTGCCGTCGGGGTTGTCCAGCGGGCTCGCGCCGAAGCCCTCGGTGGACCGCGCGCCGTCGTTCGCTCCCGCGCCGGGTGTCCCTTCCGGGGCGGCGAGGTCGTCCGGGTCGCAGCCGGCGAGGGCCAGTACGGCGACCGCGCTCAGGGCCGGCAGGACGACGCGGTACGTACGGAGAGATATCACTGGCAGCCGTCCTGACGGAGAGAGAGCCGAACCCGGGAATCCTACGGACGTCTTCCCCGCCGGCTGCCATTCATGGCGTACGGGGCTCCGGGTGACGGTCACTCAGTCGAGCGGCGGGCGCCTCGGCGTCGGTGCGGCAGGCGCCTCGGCGCCGGTGCGGCGGGCGTCGCCTGCGCCGGTGCTGCGGCGTCTCAGCGCCGGCGCTTCCCCCGCGTCCGGGCGCAGGCGACGCAGCGGGTCGCCTCCGGCCGAATCTCCAGGCGGGCGGCCGGTATCGGCTCGCCGCAGCTCTCGCACCGGCCGTAGGCGTCGTGGTCCAGCCGTTCCAGCGCGCGGTCCAGCTCCGTCAGCTGTTCACCGGCCCGGGCGAGGAGGGCGGCCACATGGGCCCGTTCGAACGCGGTGCTGGAGCCCTCCGGATCGTGCTCGTCGTCCACGGCCACCAGTGCGTTCGCCTCGACGATCCCTTCGAAGTCGCGTCGCAGCGCTTCGATCCGCGCGCTCGTGGAGGCGCGTTCGGCGGCGATGCGCGCGCGCACGGCGTCCTTCCCGGGCGGCCCGGGAAGCCCGTCCCCGGACCGGGCGTGGTCGGCCCCGGGGAGAGGGACGGATGCGGAGTTACCACTCATACGTAACGGAACGCGGAACTCCGGTCACGCATTCCGGCGCGGCCACCGGCCGACACGGCCGACGCCCTCATCACCGGTCACCGCCCCCCTTCGGCCAGGGCACCGCACCCGGCATACGGACGGCCCTCAGATCTTCCCGATGCCGAGCGTGTTCTCCGCGGGCAGCAGCCCGGAGCCGATGACCTCCAGCCACGGGGTGCCCAGCAGCTCCGCCAGCCGGGCCCGGTCCGGCTCGCCGAGCGCCCGCCACGGTCCGGCGGCCCGCTCGTCGGTACGCCGTTCCATCTGCGTACGCAGCGCCCGGCCGGCCTCCGTCGCCGTACCGTCCTCCGCCAGCAGGCCCCGGCCCGCCAGTCGCTCGCGGGCGGCCGTCCACTCCCGCTCGCTCCATCCCCGGCTCGCGAAGACCGCCACCGGGGCGGCCCCCACGGCGGCGAACGAGACCAGCGCTTCGACGGGGTCGAGGCCGGCCTCCCGGAGTGCGGCGAGGTGACCGTCGCCCCGGTGCTCCCGCAGGATCGTGGCCGCGTGCCAGAGGACGAGGTGCGGGGCGTCCGGCCAGGGAAGGGTGGAGATGGCGGCCCCGAGGGGCAGCCCGTTCGCCGGGCGGGCCGGGTCGGCGGTGACCGCCTCCGCCGCGCGGCGGGCCAGCGCCGCCGCCTCGGCCGCCTCGGGCCCGTCGATCCAGGTCCCGAGCAGCGCCCGGTACGCACGGTCCACCGCACGGACCCGCGCGGCGAGCACCGCCTCCGGGCCGGCCGTGGCCCAGACGCCGGGGACGTACCCACGCACCATGGCGGGGCTGAAGCTGTAAAACGCCTCGGTGACGTACTCCGCCGTGGGCTCGCCCCCTCCGGACGCCCCGGCCGGGGCCGCCCGCCAGGCGAAGTAGCTCGGCCAGCGTTCCTCGACGCCGTACCCGAGCTCCGCGGCTTCCTCGAACGCCTCCGGGGCGTAATAGAGAACCGCGTGCAAGGGCTCCAGCAGGTGCCACATCTGCCGGACGCGCCCCAGTTCCTCGGACATGCTCCCCACCTCCGCGATCGACCGACCCGGCATCTAGCCATTGCCTAGATGCCCTGCCGCCAGCGTGCACCCGCTCCACGAACTTGTCAATGACTAGATGCGGCGTACGGTACGTACATGAGCACCGACCGGGACGTGAGCGGCGACCAGACCTCGTACCACCACGGCGACCTGCGCCGGACGATCCTGGCGGCGGCCGTGGACGTCATCGCGACGGAGGGTCCGGCCGCCCTCAGCCTGCGTGACCTGGCCCGCCGCGCCGGGGTGTCGCACGCCGCGCCCGCGCACCACTTCAAGGACCGCACGGGGCTGCTGACTGCCGTGGCGACGGAGGCGTACACGCTCTTCGCGGACTCCCTCTCCGAGGTCACCGACCTCAGGGAGCGGGGCGCGCGGTACGTGAGATTCGCGGCCACCCACCCGGCGCACTTCCAGGTGATGTTCCAGCCCGGCCTCCACCGCACCGACGACCCGGCCCTGGTCGCCGCCCGGGAACGGGCCGCCCGCGTCCTGCGCGAGGGCGTCGCCGGCCTGACGGCCGACGGTTCCGAGGCCGACGCAGGGGATGCCCGCCGGACAGGGGTGGCCGCCTGGTCCCTGGCCCACGGCTTCGCCGCGCTGCTGCTGAGCCACAACCTGACGGACTTCCTGGACGGCCGCGACCCCGAGGACGCGTTCCGGTCGGTCGCGGAGGCGGTCTTCGGGAGCTGAGGGCCGGCGGGGTGGAAGGCCGGCGGAAGGCCCGGCATCGCGGTACCCGGAAGACCGGTGCTTGGATGACCGGGTGACGACGGCTTCCCCCGGCTCCCCCGCTTTCTCCGACCGTCCCGCCTCCCCCGGCTCCCCCGTGGGCGGGACCGGGTCCGGCCGCTTGGCCGCCCTGCTGGACCGTGCCGCGACCGGCCGGGAGGATCAGGCGTGGAGCGACCTGTGGACGGAGCTCTTCCACAACGGCACCCTGAACGTCTCCGATCCGCTGGCCATGACCGCGCTGAGCGACATGGCCCGGGGCGACGACACCAGGACGGCGGCTGCCGCCCTCCATCTCGCCGGCGCTCTCCTCGTCCAGGCCGACCAGCGGCACGAGACCCGGGACCTGCGGAGCCGGCGCGCGTCCGAGGTCGCCCGCATGGTGACCTCGGCCGGCCGGCTGCGGAGGACCACCACCGACCGGAGCGACTACTGCTACCTGCTGGAGGCCCTCCTCGACCTCGAAGGCGACATCCTCTGGGCGGAGGATCTGTTCTGGGGCATCGTCGGCGAGGAGTACGAGCTCGACTGCCCCGATCCGGAGTGCCTCGCCCCGGTCTGGGTGGTCGTGGGCGAGCGGGGCTTCTTCAGCACGGATCAGGACTACGCCCTCTCGGACGACGTCCAGACCCTCCCGCTCCACCCCGCCGCACCGGGCGCCCTCGACGGCCTCGGCCGCCGCCTTTACGACATGGCGCTGACGGACGGCCACGCGGAGGTGGCGAACGCCCTGACGTACGCCTTCGGCGAGGCGGCCTGCCCCACCTGCGGGGCGCGCTTCTCCGTCGCCGGGCGGATCACTGCCCGTACGGGCTGAGGCACCCGAAACGGTCTCGGCGGCGGCGTCCTGCGACTACCGGGCCGACGCGGCCCTCGTGAACGGCAGCACGAGCCGGGACGGGTGGTCGGCGTCGCGGTAGATCTTGTGGGTGACGGGGCGGCCCACCGGGAGGTGGAAGGCGTCCGGCGGCAGGAGCGCGTTGTGCTCGTCGGCCAGCGGTTCGTCGTTGGAGAGTTCCACGACCAGCCTGTGGCCGGGCAGGAACGTCGCCGCGAACGGGTAGACGCGCAGCACGTACTCCTCGGTCTTCCCGGGCTCGACCGGCACGGCGCGGGTGTGCGGGTGGTGCGGGTCGCCCTCGGTGGTGCGTTCCTCGTCGAGTTCGCGGTGCGAGGCCTTGAGGTAGGCGGTGGTGATGAGTTGCCGCTTACCGCCCGGCGCCTCGTCCCACAGGCGCAGGATGAAGTTGGTGTCGGGCTGGTCGATCTCGGCGAAGAGGTGGGCCGCGCCCTGGCCGATCATCTCGGTGGGCTCGGCGAACGGGGCCGTGCTCCAACTCAGGATCTCCACCTGGTCGGTCACCGTCAGCGGCGCCTGGTAGAAGCCGTCCGGGGCGGCGTGCTCGGCGCCCATCGGCTCGGGCTCGTACGAGAGGGTGCGGCGGGGGCGGAAGTACAGCGAGCGGTACTCGACGTCCCTGGGGGGCCACTGGGCGGCGGTAACGGTCTCGCGCGTGCCCTCGACGTGGACGGAGACGGCGGGCTCGTCCATGATCCCGTTGTCGATGCCCTTGAGCCAGTACTCGTACCAGCGGAACATCTTGTCGTGCTCCTCGACGAAGGGGCGCGACTGCATCGGCGGATAGGGCCCGATGTCCAGCTTCTTCGGGCCCTTCAACGACTGGTACAGCTCGATGGTGCCGTCCATCGTCCAGCCGCGGCCCTGGTCGATCTGGAGCCAGACGGGGACGTCGATGGCGGGCGCGAGGGTGACCGGGTTGCGCTCCTCGTACCAGTCGCCGTCGACCTCGTTCATCACGATGTCGAACCACGCCTCGTGATTCTTCGGGTAGTTGAGCACATGGACCAGGTTGGGCCAGGCGGCGACGTCCGGGTCGCGGAGCCGCTCGGCGACCCTCTCGCGGATCTCCTCGGCCGAAAACGTCTCCAGCATGCGGGACTTGACGCCGTCGGTGAAGGCCCAGCCGGAGTCGCCGCCGCGGCCCTCGCGGGCGGCGCGCGGCATGAACCACATGACACCACCGTGGTAGGTGGTCTCGTAGAAGTCGAAGTGGCCGCCGCTGACGAAGATCGCCTTCAGGGACGGCGGGCGCTCGGCCGCGGCGAGCACCTGCATCGATCCGAAGTACGAGATACCGATCATGCCGACGTTGCCGTCGCACCACGGCTGCGCCGCGACCCACTCGATGAAGTCGTACGCGTCCTGCCCGAGCGGCACACCACCGGCGTTGTAGTTGCCGATGTGCTCGCCCTCGGAGGCGCCGGAACCGCGCAGGTCGCCGATGACGTGGACGTACCCCTCGCCCACCACGCGGGCGATGTCGCCCGCCTCGATGCAGCCGTCCCACATCGGGCTCGGGCGGCGCTGCGGGGGCGTGGTCAGGGCGAGGGCCTGGAGCTCCTTGCCGTACGGGCTGAGGGCCACCAGGGCGGGGCGGGGTGTGTCGTCCACCGGGCCGTAGGTGTCGGCCGCCAGCATGACGCCGTCGCGCATGGGCACCCGGAGGTCCTTGCGAACGGCGATCGCCTGCCGGCCGGCCAGGATCGTGCGGAAGTCGGTCATGGGTGTCAACTCCTGTGTCACAGGTTCCGGTTGCGCGTGCGGTAGCCGTGCATCGAGGTGAAGAACGGCGACGGCTCCAGCGAGGGATCGCCGGTGTAGCCGAGTTCCTCGGCCGCCCCGGTGAACGGGGCGTACGGCGAGTCGGCCTCCTGCGGGCCGGACTCCAGGCAGCGGCAGGCCGCCTCGGTGACGCGTTCCTCGACGGCGAGGCTCTGAGTGATGGCCTCCCGGGCCTGCGCCTCGTCGAGTTCGACGCCGTACGGAGTGCCGTCGGCGCGGCGGTAGGGGTGCCCGAGGTAGAGGTGGCGCGGACGGACCTCGTCCCGCAGGTGTTCCAGGCTGGTGCGGTAGGCGTCGGGGTCGGTGTAGCCGGGGAAGCCGTTGGCGGCCCCGTGCACTTGGACGGCGTCGCCGGTGAAGACCGAGCGCTGGCCGTCGACGACGTAGGCGACCGACCCGGGGGTGTGGCCCGGCAGGGCGTGCACCGACACGGTGACGTCGCCGCCGAGGGAGAGCGTCTCGCCCCCCGTGACCAGCACGGACGGCTCCATCTCACCGGAGATGACGGCCCGTGTGGCGGCGGCCACCTTCGCCTCGCCCTCGGGGTCGTCCAGGTACCGCCCCCTTCCCGCGAGGTACTCCTCCACGTGGGCGCGGCGCGAGCGCAGCAGGGGCGCGTCGGCCTCGTGGATCACCACCTTCGCGCGGCGGCCGGTGAGTTCCCACAGGGCGTGGGCGCCACCGACGTGGTCGATGTGGCCGTGGGTCAGCAGGATCCAGCGCACGTCCTCGATACGGCGTCCGATCGCCCGGAGCGCGGGAGCCATCCCCTCGGCGGGCGAGGACGCGATGCCGGTGTCCACGACGGCGGGTTCGGGCGCGTCGATGAAGAAGCTGTACAGACCGAACCGGCCCCAGGGCGACACCAGGGGGTGGATGGGGACTTCGTGGGTCATGGTCCTCTTTTCTGGGGTCGGGCGGGTGCGGGGCGGCCCGGGGGCGTGCAGCGCTCCCGGGGGCGTGCGGCGCTACCCGGGCCCGCGTCGGACCGGGTCAGCGCCCGTCGAGGAACGCTCTCGTCTCGGCGAAGACCGCGTAGTACTGCGGAATCCAGGAGAAGTGCTGGACGAAGCCGTGGCCGGCGCCGTCGTACCGGCTGACCTTCGCCTCCACTCCGGCCTCCCGCAGTCGCTGCCCGTACAGCTCGCCCTCGTCGCGCAGCGGGTCGTACTGGCCGGTGACGACGAGCGCGGGCGGCAGCCCGGTGAGGTCGGTCCGCTTGACCGGTGACACCAGCGGGTCGGCGGGGTCGGCGCCGCTGTCGAGGTAGAAGGCGTTGAAGGGCTTCAGCCCCGCCGTCTCCAGGCCGTAGCCCTCGGCGTTCTCGCGCAGGGATGCGTAGCGGTCGGTGTCGAAGTCCAGGTCGAGCGAGGGGTAGTAGAGGATCTGGTGGGTGATCCGGTCGAACCCGTCGTCGTGCGCCCGGGCCGCGACCGCGGCGGCGAAGGTGCCGCCGGAGCTGTCACCGGCGACGGCCAGGATCCTGCCGTCCCAGGCCAGGCCCGCGTCCCCCTCGACGGCCCAGCGCACGACCGCGTAGGCGTCGTCCAGACCGGCCGGGAAGGGCGCTTCGGGAGCCAGGCGGTAGCCGACGGAGACGACCTTCAGCCCGGTCTCCTTCGCCAGGGAGCGCGCGATGTGGTCGTGCGTCTCCAGGCTGCCGAGGAAGAACGCGCCGCCGTGGAAGTAGACCAGCACGCCGTGCTCGTCGGCCCCGGACGGGGTGTACACACGCACCGGTACGTCTCCGGCGGGCGTCTTCGCCGTCACGTCCTCCACCGCGTGCAGCGGCGTACGGTCCTCGACGGGCGGTACCTGCGACTCCTCCGCGGCGCGCATCGCGACCGGGTCGAGCGGCCCGTCCGGCGGGGCGGGGAGGGAGGCGAGGATCTTGGCGATCTCGGGGTGCAGGGGCATGGCCGTCACTCCTTCGGGGCTGCGGCGGCGGGCTTCTGGCCAGGGAAGACGTCGCTGATCTCTTCCTCGGTCCAACCCTGGCGGGAGATGCGCTGCAACTCGTCGGTGACCGGCTTGCGGGTGGCCTGGTACAGGGCCAGCGCCTCCTTCACGGAGTCCGCGTCCCGCAGGGCGTCGGCGAGCGCGCCGCCGTCCTCGATGGCCGAGTTGGCGCCCTGGCCCTGGTGGTGGAGCATCGAGTGAGCGGCGTCGCCGACGAGGACGACGGAGTCCGTGTGCCAGGTGTCGACGGGGTCGATGTCGTAGACGGCGCGGACGTTCACGGTGTCCATGTCGAGGTCGCGCGCGATGTTCACCAGCCGCTCGTCGAAGCCCGCGACCGTGGCGAGCAGGTCGTCCCTGGTGACCCGGGGCGCCCAGGTGCCGTCCGGGTTCAGGGCGGTGACGTCGAACGACACCTGGCCCCGGTGGCGCAGCGGCAGCAAGTAGATCTTGGTGCCGCGGCCGATGTACATGCGGAGGTTGTCGTCGACGACCATGCCGTGCGCGGCGTCGACTGGGATCACCGTGCGGTAGGCGTGCTCGCCCGAGAAGACCGGGTCCCTCTCGCTGAACAGCTGCCGCCGGACAACCGACTTGATGCCGTCGGCGCCCACGACCAGGTCCGCCTCGACGGCCTTGCCACCGGCGAAGGTGAGGACGGAGCGGTCGCCCCTGTCCTGGAGGCTCTCCAGCCTGTGGCCGAGGTGGACCATGCCCTCGGGGAGTACACCGAGGAGGGCGTCGATGAAGTCACCGCGGTGGATCAGGTGGGTGTGGGCCTGCTCGCCCGCGGCCGGCCAGGCCTCTTTCATGATCGGGTCGCCGGTGGCGGAGAGGATCTCGAAGTAGTCGCTCGGCGAGCTGACCCCGGCGATCGCGTCGAAGATTCCCCAGGCGCGGAAGCGGTTCATGGTGGAAGGGCGCAGGCCGATGCCCGCGCCGACCTCGCCGATCCGGCTCGCCTGCTCGTAGACGTCGACCTGGGCACCGAGCAGGCTGAGCGCCTTGGCCGCGGCGGCGCCGCCGTACCCCGCCCCGACCACGGCGATCTTGAGGTTTTTGATCTCGGAGAGCTGCATCGTTGGTTCTCTCTGCTTCTTGATGGTCAGTGCGGCTGAATGGTCAGTGCGACTGAGAGATCGGTACGACTGACTGGTCAGTGCGACTGGATGGTCAGGAAGTCCGCGGGGTTCTCGACGAAGATCGTCCTGATGGCGGCCTCGTCGAGTCCGGCGTCGCGGAGGTCGGGGATGAGGTCTTCGAAGATGTAGTTCACGGTGTGGCCCTCGACTCCCGGCCAGCCGAGCGGGCTGCAGTTGGCGTCGGCGGAGGCGAGGACCTGCTTCAGCCGGCGCCCGCCGTCGATGAACCGCAGGAAGTGGTCCAGCCGCTCCTTGCGGGGGCGGGCCCAGAACGGCGGGTCCGGCAGTTCGGTCTCGTATCCGAAGGTGTCGAAGCCGATGCGACCGCCCTGCTCCGCGATCCACACGTCGCGCGTCTTGTCGGCGTTCACGCCGTCGTCGACGTGTCCGAACAGGACGCGTTCCAGGGGCAGTCCCTCTTCGCCGAAGATGGCGATGGCGTTCTCGGCGTCGATCGCCAGGTGGGTCAGGATCGGTACGCCGGTGCGCAGCGAGGCGCGGGCGGCGGCGCGGTAGATCCGCTTGTCCAGCTCCGTCATACGGCCGCCGCGGCTCACCCCGACCTTGATGACGCCGGCGAGGCTGCCGGTGCCGCCGATGCCGACGGTGATCTCGTGGACGAACTGACGCATCAGGTAGTCCACGTCGGCGTGGGCGAAGTGCGGCAGGGCGGTGTCACCGCCGACGAAGCCGGTGCAGGCGACGATGTGGACACCGGTCTTCGCGGACAGCGACTTGTAGTGGTCGATGTCCCGGCCGTTGCAGATGCCGGTGGCGTCGACGAAGGTGCCGCCGCCGTACTCGTGGAACGCGCGCAGCTTCGGGACGGTCTCCTCGTGTCGCCTCTCGGGGCTCTTCCACCACTTCGTGTCCAGCTCGGAACCGGGCATGCCGTAGCCGATGTGCTCGTGCACGGCCACGAGGCCCAGCTCCTCGGTCGGAACCGGCCCCAGGACGGTATTGACGCGCGACATGGAACTCACCTTCGGGGGAGGGAACTTGCAGGGGGGCGCGGGGGGCGCGGGGTGCTCAGCGCACGGACAGCAGTGCGCGCGGGTTGTCGACGAGAATCCGCCGCACGTCCTCGTCGCCGAGTCCCCGCGCGTGGAGCAGCGGTACGAAGGTGGTGAGGAGGTAGCTGTACGGCAGGTCGGCGGCGGGGTGGCCCTTGGCGACCCCGGTCGCGTTGCTGGAGAGCAGGACCCGGTCGCCGAAGCCCGCCGCGACCAGTTCGGCGACGAGAGCGGCGCGCTCGGCGTCGGTGAGATGGTCCTCGTCCGTCGTGCCGACGTGGTCGAGCGCGACGTAGGTGCCCTTGCGGGCGATCACCGTCGGGGCATCGGCGGCCACGGCGTCGGCGCGGTCGAGTCCGCCGACGACGACGCGGTCGGCCGGCAGGTTCTCGTCCAGGACGACGCCGAGGTCGTGGACCGCGTCGGCGCCGTAGCGCACGGAGAGCGCGACGCCGGTCCTCAGAGCGGTACGGGCGGCCCCGCGGAACAGGCTCTCGTCGGTCGCGGTCATGCCCTGGCGGGTCGCCGTGGTGGCCACCAGCCCAGCGGGGCCACGCCGCTCCACGCGGGGGACGACCATGCCCTGGGCGATCTCGTCGGTGAAGAGATCGGCGAACCGGTCGGCCGGCCAGGGGGTGGGCGGGTTGGTCTGCGGTGTGAGGAAGTAGCCGCCGAGCATCTCCTCGGGCCCCTGTCCCGTGGAGGCGACGATGTGCACGCCGGTCGTGCGGGAGAGGGCCTCGTACAGCGGGACGTCCCGGCCGTGGAACATGCCGGTGCTGTCCACGACGGTGCCGCCGCCGTGGGCGTGGAAGTCCTTCAGCTTCGCGGCGAGGGTCTCGAAGATCTCGGCGCGGTCGATGGTGATGTCGAAGGCGTGCTCCGCGCCGGGAACCACCGACAGCAGCGCCTCGTGGACCGCCACCACGCCCAGTTCCTCGGCCGGCACCGGGCCCAGGACGGTGTTCACGGTGTTGCTCATGCCGCTCATGCCTGCCTCGCGTATCCGGGGTGGGGTGCTCAGCACCCGGGGGATGCAGTCACGTTAGCCATTCGGTTTACACAACGTCAATGAAACGAACACATGGAAAAAACAACGGTCATGGAGTAGAGACGGGCGGTTTGTCATCCCGTGGACACCCTCCGGAGCCGCCGCGCGGCGGGGCACGGGAGGTGCGTCGCGAAGCGTTCACGCGACGTGACGAGCGAGGCCGCACCCGCGCAGCCGCCCGTCGGACACCCGGGGCTCACACCGCGGGCACCGGGACTCACGCGGACGGGGCCGCCGTCGGGCACGGGGCCGGGCCGGGCGCGGCCTCACGACACGGCGGCGAGGAGTGCACCGGTCGACGCCGCCCACCGATGCGCCGGACTCCCTGACACGGCCCCGCCCCGATACCTAGGCTTCTCGAAGGGGGATGACTGATGGACGGTGGGGAACAGCGGCCGGCCCATGCCGTGGACCAGCGGATCGCTCTCACTCGCAGGTGGGACGAGCTCGTCGAGGAAGTCCGGCAGTTGGGCCGCGCCCGGCAGGTGCCGTATCTGGCGGACTTCCTCCGCCCGCCGACCGCCGCCTCGTTGACCGTCGCCGCCCGCGAGGGGGCCGTGGCGGTCCTCAACCTCAGCGAGGACCGGAGCGACGCCCTCCTGCTCGTGGACGACAGCGTCCGCTCCCTGCCGCTGCCGCTGGTGACACCGGACGAGGTCACCTCCCGTGCCACCGCTTACCTGGACTGCCTGAAGGCCTTGGAGACGGCGGGCTGGAACCTTCAGCGCGCGATGGTGCCGTTCACCCGGGGTGATCGGAAACGAAGGGTGTTCGCGAGGATCGCGAGGGCACGACGGTCCCTGTCCGACGCCCGCGACAAGGCCGAGCGCGAACTCGCCGGTCTCACGGCCTGGCTCTGGGACGCGATCGCGCGGCCCGTCCTGGACGACTTGGGGCACTGCGGCCCCGCCGCCCCCGGCGACCCCCTTCCCCGCCTGTGGTGGTGCCCCACCGGGCTGCTCGCCCTGCTGCCGCTGCACGCGGCCGGTCGCCACTCCGAGGAGGAGGGGGAGGAGTACCGGACCGTCCTGGACCGGGTGGTGTCCTCCTACACCCCGACGGTGCGGGCGCTGATCTCGGCCCGTGGCCGCCCCCGGCCTCCGGACGCCGCCGGCCGCGCGGACTCCCCGGACATGCTCTTCGTCGCGCCGGAACCCGAAGGTCTGCCGCGGCTGCCCGCCCACGAGGCCGACCAGGAGTCCCTGCGCAGCGCGTTCGGCCACCGCCTGACGTCGCTACGAGGCGAAGAAGCCACCGTAGAGGCGGTGCTGGCGGCTCTGGGCCGGCATCCTCGGGCGCATTTCAGCAGTCACGCGGCTCAGCGGCTCGACAGCCCCGGACATGGAGGGATCGCGCTGCGGGACGGACTTCTGACCGTCCACGACCTGGTCAAGGAACGCTTCACCGGGGAGTTCGCCTTCCTGTCCGCCTGCCAGACCGCGGTGGGGGGCGTCCAACTGGCCGACGAGGCGATCACTCTGGCCGCGGCCCTGCACTTCGCCGGATTCCGTCATGTCATCGGCACGCTCTGGTCCGTGCAGGACAGCGCCGCGTCCGTCATCACCCGGGACTTCTACACAGCGGGTGCCCCGGGGGACCGCGCCGCCGAACCCGGCGCCGGGGAAACCTCCGGGCCCGGGTTCGATCCCGCGGACGCGGCGCAGCGCCTCCACCGGGCCGTACGGGAGATGCGTGAACGGGACCGGGCCCTGGCACGACAGCGGCAGGAACGCCGCGGCGGTACCCAGAGCGATCACCTCCGACTGACGACCTGGGTTCCCTTCATCCACATCGGCCCCTGAACCCCTCGTCCCGTCCCGTCCGGAAGGAACCGCATGCCGACCCCGACAAGTCACCAGCCCGTTACCTACCAGGAGATCACCGAACCGTTCTACGCCACCGAGGTGGCACAGAACCACACCCTGGAAGAGGCCTACGGCGACGACTACGTACTGATCTGCACGTGCCCGCGCTGCGGCGCCGCCCTCGACGTCGAACTCTTCGACCCCGTCTACAGGGCGGCCGCCGCCGGCGCCCCGCCGAACACGGCGGGCGGACACGCACTTCCGGTGAGCTGCGTGTGCGCGGGCGAGCACGTCGGCCGTCCCGAGGGCCGTAGCGGTTGCGGAGCCTACTGGCCTCTGGAGTTGTCGTGAACGTGCCGCCCCGCGTCACCGCACCGGCCGGCCAGGCGGGCCCGCGCGACCTGCTGGCCGCGCAGGAGCGCCACCGGCTGGCCCGGGAGGCGCTGCCCAGGATCCGGGCGGCGGCCACCGGCTGGCGCAACGCCGCCGGCGTCCTGATGGCCGGGCTCGTCGGCTTCGGCCTGGTGAAGGGCCGCACCGACGTGGGGCAGTTGGAGCAGACCTGGGGAACCGTCGTCGGGGTACTGCTGCTGGCGGCCCTGGTCTGCGGAGCGGGGGGCGCCTACCTCCTGAACCGGGCGGCGCACGGCCCGCTCGGGTCCGTCCCGGCAGGTGGTCGCGCCACCCGGTCGGCGATCGAACACCGGGAGACCGTGAAGGCTCTGAGCGCCGTGCGCCGGGGCATCGCGCTCAGCCTCGGCTGCGCGGTTCTCCTCGTCGCCGCGGTCGGCGCGACCTGGTACGGCCCCGCGGCCAAGGAGCCCGCTCTGGAGGTCACCTCCCCCGGCACGAGCAGCGTCTGCGGGTCGGTGACCCGCGTCGCCCGGGGCACGATCTGGCTGAAGAGCGGGAAGACGACCGTGGAGATCCCGCTCGCCGAAGTCACCCGGCTGCGTACGGTCGAGGCCTGCCCGTGAACCGTCCGCGCATGTTCGACCTGGCGCTGATCAGAAGGCGCTTCGAGGTGTCCTTCCGTTTCGCCCGGGTGTGGCTTCCGGCCGTGGGCCGCACGGTGCGCGCGATCGAGGCCGGCGACCCGGAGCAGGTGCGGGAACTGGCACAGCTTCTGTCCGTCCTGCGCGCCACGCCCTCCGTGCCCACCTGGATGCGGGACCTGATGCGCCGCGTGGAGATGGAGGCGCGCGTGTCGCTCTCCGCGCTGGCGCGGGAGCCCGAGCAGCTCGACCGGGCCGTCGCCATGGGCGAGGCGGCTCTCGCGGCCCCGCGCACCTCGTGGGAGGCGGAGGCCCTGGACCGGATCGCGCTGGCCGAGGCCCTGAGCAACCGATTCGAACAGCGCGCCGAGCCGCAGGACGTCGACGCGACGATCGACCACCTCCGGGCCGCGAGCGAACTGTGCGACAGGCGGGAGAGCGCCGATCGGCCTCGTCTCTCCTTACGGGAAGGACTGCGCCGCTGGAACCGGCGGTTCCCGCCCCGCAAACTCGCCTACGACACCGTCCAGTGGCCGCCCATGGACGAGTTCATGCGTTCCCAGCTCCTGTGCAGGCTCGCCGTCGCGTACCACACCCGTTTCCAGGCGCTGTCGGCCGTCGCGGACCTGCAGCGCGCGGTGATCGCCATCGAGCAGGCGGAGGCCCTCAGCCGCACCCTCATGTGGGCCGTTTCCACGAACTCGTCGGGATACGGAAAACACCGCGGTGTCGTGCTTTCCCAACTGGCGGCGGTACTGGTCATCCGCTACGAGAACTTCCGCGACCCCCAGGACATCGTGCGGGCGCACTGGTATCTGAAGGACGCGGACCGGCTCATGCCGCGCCGTGACGAGGAGAGTGCGGGACTGGCCCGCAATCGCGTACACGCCCTGGTGCTCCAGGCCGAGGCGCTGTCCCGGCCGGGCGACCTCGACAAGGCGGAGGCTGTCCTGCGCCGCCGTCAACCCCGCGACCCTGGTTGGCTGCCCCAGGTCCAGATCGCCCTGGTGCGCTCCGAGCTGTCCGGGACGGCCGAGGGACTCGACACGGCGGTACACCTGGTGGAGTCACTGCTGGCCGGCGCCGACCCGACGGAAGCGCCCGACCTGCTGAGATGGCTGGGGGTGCTGCTCTGGCAGTGGGCCGAGGTCGAAGAGGCCCACCCGACCCGGCCGGACGTGGACGCGGCGTCGCCGTCCTCGTCGGCGACCGGGCTCTGGCGCCGCTCGGCCGATGCCTGGCGGCGCCTGGCCGTGCTGGAGTCCGCCCCCGCCTGGCGCCGCCTGGCCGCCGCCTCGTTGTGGACGCAGTTCGGCCGGCACTCCGGCGCCGGACCGGCGGAGCGGGCCGAGTCCAGCTCCCTGGCCGTCCGGCTGCTGCCGACGACCGCCTGGCGCGGTCTTGACCGCCCCGACCAGGAGATGCTCCTGACGGCCGGTGGCGGAGGTCTCGCGACGACGGCTGCCGCCGCCCAGCTCGACGCGGAGCGACCGGAACATGCCCTCGAACTGCTGGAGCTGGGACGTGGTGTGCTGTGGTCGCAGAAGCTCGACGCCGACACCGACCTGCACGTGCTGCGCGAGCACTCCGAGGAACTGGCCGCCCGGCTGACGAGCACGCGGCTGCTCCTTGAGCGGACCACGTCCCCCCTGCCGCACGTGGCCGACGGCGCCGCGACGGGGTTCCCGGTCGCCCGGGCACCCGCCCCGGCAGGCGGCGCACCGTCGAAGGACGCGGCCCGTCGACCCTGACGGCCTCCCGGGCCGGATCGGAGGCTGCCTCAAGCCCGGCGGCGGGCCCGCTCAGGTCAGCAGGCGCTCCCAGCCGGCGCTCAGCTCGTCGACCATCTGCTCGGGCGTGAGCTTCCAGTCGGCGCCGCCCCAGTGCTGGGAGACGTAATCGAGTTCGGCCATCGCCAGGACGCCCCGGAAGCGGCGCTGGTGGGGCTCGAAGCGCCCCGCCGATGTCAGCCCGTCCTCGACGTCGCTGATGGCCTCCTCCATCCACCGCTCGACGAGGTCGGCGAGGTCGGGATCGACCGCCGCCGCGTCCCGGCCGACGCGGATGATCGGCCGCACGGCCGGCCAGTTGTCGACGGTCCGCTGGATCCAGGCTCTGATCGCCTCCGGGGTCCCCGCGGTGACGGTGGCGACGAGGTCCAGTGCGGTGGAGCCGTGCTCGGGCGAACGGACGCGCTGGAGAGCGTCGTTGAGCCGTTCGTCGATGAGCGCCTTCATCAGGTCGCTGCGGGAGGGGAAGTAGGCGTAGAAGGTCACGCGCGTGGTGCCCGCGGCGGTCGCGATGTCGTCGACCGTGGTGGCGGCGTACCCCTTCGTCGTGAAGAGTTCGACCCCCGCGTCGAGCAGCAGACGGCGGGTCATCTGCTTCTGTGCCTCACGAAGGTTCGCCATGCGGGGATTTTATCGCGTCCACGCATGGCACCCGTACGGACCGTCTTCCCTCTTCACACCGTGTACAGCGCGTACAGCCCGTACCGGTGACCGACCCCGGGGACCCGGTGCCGGGCCCCCGGGGCGCTCACGGCAGCAGATCGACCCCCAGCCGCTCCCGGAGTTCCGCGAGGGAGACGCCGTACGTCTCCAGGACCCGTACCCCGTCGGGACCGGGTTCGAAGACGCCGTGGTCGGTGTAGACGCGGTGGACGCAGCGGGCTCCGGTGAGCGGGTAGGTGCAGGCGGGGACGAGCTTGGCCGTGCCGTCCCGGGCGAACAGCTTCATCATCACCAGGACCTGGCGGGCACCGACCGCGAGATCCATCGCACCGCCGACGGCGGGGATGGCGTCCGGGTCGCCGGTGTGCCAGTTGGCCAGGTCGCCCTGGTGGGAGACCTGGAAGGCGCCGAGCACGCAGACGTCCAGGTGGCCTCCGCGCATCATGGCGAAGGAGTCCGCGTGGTGGAAGTACGCCGCCCCGGGCAGCTCGGTGACCGGGACCTTCCCCGCGTTGGTGAGGTCGGGGTCGACTTCGTCGCCGATGGCGGCCTGGCCCATGCCGAGCATGCCGTTCTCGGTGTGCAGCACGATTCCCGCCTCCGGCGGGAGGTGCTCGGCGATCCGGGTCGGCTGTCCGATGCCGAGGTTGACGTAGGACCCGGCGGGGATGTCGCGGGCGATGCGGGCCGCGAGTTCCTCGGTGGTGAGCGGGCCCCGGCCGGTGTTCTCCACCGGGGCGGTGGCGGGTGCGGTCGTCATCAGCGGGCTCCCTGCACGGTGAGTCGGCGGGCCTCGGCCCGTACCAGACGGTCGACGTAGATCCCCGGGGTGACCACGGCCTCCGGGTCGAGCTGCCCGGCGGGCACGATGTCGACGACCTGGGCGACGACCGTGGTGGCCGCGGTGGCCATGACAGGGCCGAAGTTCCTCGCGGTCTTGCGGTACACGAGGTTGCCCAGGGTGTCCGCGCGATAGGCGGAGATCAGGGCCACGTCACCCTTGATCGGGTACTCCAGGACGTGCGGGCGCCCGTCGATCTCCCGGGTCTCCTTGCCCTCCGCCAGCGGGGTGCCGGCGCCGACGGGGCTGTAGAAGGCGCCGATGCCCGCGCCGGCGGCCCGCATCCGTTCGGCGAGGGTGCCCTGCGGCACCACCTCCAGTTCCACCCGCCCGGCCCGGTACAGGTCGTCGAAGACGTAGGAGTCGCTCTGCCGGGGGAAGGAGCAGACCACCTTGCGCACCCGGCCCGCTTTCAGCAGTGCGGCCAGGCCCGCGTCGCCGTTGCCGGCGTTGTTGGAGACCACGGTCAGATCCCCGGCGCCCTGTCGGATGAGGGCGTCGATGAGGTCGAACGGCATGCCCGCCAGACCGAACCCGCCCACCAGGACGGTCGCCCCGTCCTCGATGCCGGCCACGGCCTCGTCGGTCGTGGCGGCCACGGTCGCGCTCATCGTTCCCCCGCTTCGTCGGTGACGTTCTCCAGGACCACGGCGAGGGCCTGGCCCACGCCGATGCAGATGGCCGCGACGCCCCAGCGTGCGCGGCGCTCGCGCAGCACCTTCGCCAGCGTGCCGAGCAGCCGTCCGCCCGAGGCGCCCAGCGGATGCCCGAGGGCGAGGGCACCGCCCCGGGTGTTGACCTTCTCCGGGTCGATGTCCCAGGCGTCCACGCAGGCGAGCGACTGCACCGCGAACGCCTCGTTCAGCTCGACCGCGCCGACGTCGTCCCAGCCGATACCGGCCCGGCGCAGCGCCTGTTCGGCCGCCTCCACCGGCGCGTAACCGAACATCTTCGGCTCCACGGCGTGCACGCCGCGGCCGGCGATGCGGGCGAGGGGAGCCAGCCCGATCCGGTCGGCCGCCGCCTCGGTTCCCAGCAGTACGGCGGAGGCGCCGTCGCTCAGCGGGGAGGCGTTGCCGGCGGTGATCGTCCCGTCCGGGCGGAAGGAGGGCTTCAGACCCGCCAGCGCCTCGGGCGAGGTGCCGGGGCGAATGCCCTCGTCGCGGGTGAGGCCGGCCGTGGGCACGACCAGGTCGTCGTAGAAGCTTTCGTCCCAGGCGCGGGCGGCGAGCCGGTGGGAGCGCACCGCGAAGGCGTCCTGCCGTTCCCGGGTGATCGAGAACCTGTCCGCGAGGAGTTCGTTGCTCTCGCCCAGCGAGAGGGTCCATTCCTTCGGCATCGCGGGGTTGACGAGCCGCCAGCCGAGGGTGGTGGAGACGGCCGTGACGTTCCCGGCGGGAAACGCCTTCTCCGGTTTGGGCATGACCCAGGGGGCCCGGGTCATCGACTCCACTCCTCCGGCGACGACGATGTCGGCGTCGCCGGATTCCAGGGTGCGGGAGGCGATGATCGCCGCGTCCAGGCTGGATCCGCACAGCCGGTTCACGGTGGTCGCGGGCACGCTCACCGGCAGTCCGGCCAGCAGGACCGCCATCCGGCCGACGTTGCGGTTGTCCTCACCGGCGCCGTTGGCGTTGCCCCACACCACGTCGCCGATGGCCGCGCGGTCCAGGCCGGGGGCCTTGTCCAGCAGGCCGTTCAGCGCGGTGGCGGCGAGATCGTCGGGGCGTACACGGGCCAGGGCTCCACCGAAGCGACCGAAGGGGGTGCGGGCGGCGGCGTACAGGTAGGAGTCGCTCACTTCGTCCCGCTCCCCGCCGCGGTGAGCGCCTCGTCCCGCGCGGCCGTGGCGACCACGGCGCGCGCCGAGGTCAGCGGTATCGGCTCGAACATGGGGGGCTCCTCGTCCGGGGTCAGCGCGGTGGGGCCGTACAGCCAGTCGGTGAAGGAGTAGTCGTGGGTGTCGCGGGCGCGCAGGATCGCGTTGCGCTGCTCGCGGGCGGCCCCGTCGAGGTGCCACAACTCGCCCCACGCGCGGGACGTGGTGGTCACGCGGCGGCAGTGCTCGGGGCGGACGGCCTCGTAGGCGGCGAGGGCGGCGGTCCAGTCGACCGTGCCGTCCTCGGCGCGGTTGCGGGCGACGTGCTCGCCGAGCACCCATCCGTCCTCGATCGCCATGATCGCGCCCTGCGCGATGTACTGGAGCGGTGGGTGCGCGGAGTCGCCGAGGAGGGTGATCCGGCCGTGGACCCAGTTCATGACAGGGCCGCGGTCGAACATCCGCCACCACTTGTCGCGCCACATGAACCCGAGGCCGTCCCTCACGAAGTCGCTGGTGGCGGCGAAGGCGGTGTCGAGTTCGTCGGGCGTGCCCCAGTCCTCCTGGCCTGCCAGTGCCCTGGGCGACTCGAAGACCGCGACCTGGTTGAGCAGTTCGCCGCCGCGCAGGCCGTAGTGGACGAAGTGGCAGCGGGGTCCCACGTGCACCACGACCTCGCCGAGATCGACGGACCGCGCCCGCGGCAGCTCGGCGGGGACGGTGCCCCGGTAGGCGACGTACGCGGAGGAGACGGGCTCGTCGTCGACGAGCAGTGCGCGGGCGACGGAGTGCAGGCCGTCGGCGGCGATCACGACGCCGGCCTCGTGGACTTCGCCGGACGCCAGGGTCACCCGGGCGCCCGCCGGGGTGTTCTCGTACGAGGTCACCTCGGCGTCGGTGATCAGCTCGACGCCGCCGCGCCGGCAGGCACGCAACAGCAGGCCGTGCAGGTCGCTGCGGTGGATGACCATGTACGGGTAGCCGTAGCGCTTCTCCAGGTCACGCAGGTCGAGCCGGGTCAGCTCGGTACCGTCGACGGCGTCGCGCATGATCATCGCCTCGGGGACGACGCCGAGGTTCTTGGCCTCGTCGAGGAGGCCGTAGTCCTCGAGGATGCGGGTGCAGTTGGGGGCGAGCTGGATGCCGGCGCCGACCTCGCCGAACTCGGCGGCGCGTTCCAGCAGGCGGACGTCGAGCCCCTGGCGGGTCAGCGAGAACGCCGCGCCGAGGCCGCCGATGCCGCCGCCGACGATGATGACATCCGGGTGGGACATGGGGTGCTCCTCAGAGCCAGGGGCCGAGCGCGGGGGCGTCGGCGAGCGAGTGGGGGCGGCCGGCCAGCCAGGCGGTGACCTCGGGCAGGGGCCCGGCGGGGAGCGTGGCCAGTGCGCGCTTGTCGCGGATCTCGTCGGCCAGGGCGGTCAGGAATCCGTCCGGGAGACCGGTGAACGAGACGCCCGTACCGAAGTCGACGGCGTGCACGCAGGTCTCGCGGGACCGCATCCAGGGCAGCTCGGTGGCGGGGACGGTACGTCCCTGGACGGTGACGACCTCGTGGCTCCACTGCTCCTCGGTGAGGGCGTCGAGACTCTCGCCGAGCTTGTGGGCGGAGTCGGCGAGCCAGGAGCGGAGTTCGCCGGCGGAGAGAGCCGGACCCTTGGCGATGCCGGCGGCGCGCTCCTCGGGGGTGGCGTACATGGGTGTCTCGACGCCGGTGGCGGCCCAGTGCACCAGGTTGCCCAGCGCGTCGGCGTTCGCGGCGACGTGCGCGGCGAGGTGCTTGCGGGTCCAGCCGGGCAGCGCGCTGTCGGCCGAGAAACCGGCCTCGTCCAGGTCCGCGACGGCGTCGAGCACCAGACGTGTACCCGTCCGGGCCCAGGCGCGGGCGTCGGCGAGGGTCCGGGTGCCGGCCGTCATGCCCCGACCACCTTGTTGACGCAGGCGCCCAGGCCGGCGATCTCGGTGACCACGGTCTGGCCGGGGAGCAGGAACACCTTGGGGTCGCGGGCGTTGCCGACGCCGGCCGGGGTGCCGGTGGCGATGATGTCGCCGGGGTTCAGGGTGATGACGGTGGAGATGTACCGCACCAGGTGGACCGGGTCGAACAGCAGCGTTCCGGTGTCGTCCCGCTGCATGACCTGCCCGTCGACGAGCGTCCTGACCTCCAGCGCGGGGCGGACGCCGCCGACCTCGTCGGGGGTGACGACGTACGGGCCGACGGGGGTGGTGGCCTCCCAGATCTTGCCCTGGGTCCACTCGATGGTGCGGAACTGCCAGTCGCGCAGCGAGATGTCGTTCATGACGGTGAAGCCGGCGATGGCGTCCGCGGCCTGCTGTTCGTCGGCGCGGCGCACCCGCGTACCGATCACGACGGCCAGTTCGACCTCCCAGTCGAAGGCCTCGGTCTCGGCCGGCTTCACGATGTCGTCGCCCGCGCCGATCAGGGTCTCGGCGAACTTCGGGAACAGAGTCGGGTGGCTCGGCAGCTCCCGCCCCATCTCCTTGATGTGGTTGGTGTAGTTGTGGCCGACGCAGACGACCTTGGAGGGGCGGGGCACGACCGGCGCGAAGTCCGCGTCGGCGACCGGGTGCGCCGGGCCGGTGGCGGTGGCCGCCTTCGACCGCCAGTCGGGCTCGGCGAACAGTTCGCCGAGGTCGGCGTATCCGAGTTCGACGAGCGATTCACCGTCGAGGCGGACCGCCCGGGTGCCGTCGGCCGTGCGCAGGGTGGCGAGCTTCATGGTCAGTGGTCCTTCTCGGTGCGGTGGAGGCCGGCTTGGGTGCGTTGGAGCCCGAGCGCCTCGAAAACGGGCGCGTCGGAGAAACGGAACAGGTCGAGGGCGCCCTCGTCGGAGTCGGTGGTACCGGCTTCCGAGCGGACGGAGAGCGGTTCCCATGACGGGACGACGAACAGGTCGCCGCGGGCCACCCGCCACGACTTCTCCCCGACGCTCACCACGCCGGAGCCGTCGAACACCTGGTAGACCGACGAGCCGGTCTCGCGTACCGGCGCGGTCTCGGCACCCCGGACGATCCGGTGGAACTCGGCGCGCAGCGTCGGCAGGACGTCGGAGCCGTCGTGCGGGTTGGAGTAGCGCACCGCGGCGTGACCGGGTTCGACGGTGCCGCCGAAGCCCTCCTTCTCGAGGAGCAGTTGGTCACGCAGGGCGGCGTTGGTGTACTCCCACTTGTAGGACAGCAGCGGGCTGCCGGGCGTGACCGGGGCGGCCGACAGCGGGCGCAGGCCGGGGTGGCCCCACAGGCGTTCGGAGCGCGACCGCTCGGGGGTGATCCGTTCGTCGTCGGAGATCCCGTCGCGGCCGAACTCGAAGAACTGCGCCTCGGTGACGTACTGGAACGGGATGTCCAGGCCGTCGATCCAGGCCATCGGCCGGGAGGTGGCGTTGTGGTGGGCGTGCCAGTTCCAGCCCGCCTGCGGGAGGAAGTCGCCGCGGTTCATCGGTACCGGGTCGCCGCCGACGACCGTCCACACGCCCGAGCCCTCGACGACGAAGCGGAAGGCGTGCTGGGTGTGGCGGTGCTCGGGGGCGTCCTCGCCGGGCATGAGGTACTGGATGGCCGCCCACAGGGTCGGGGTGGCGAAGGGCCTGCCCCCGAGGGAGGGATTGGCCAGCGCGATGGCCCGGCGCTCGCCGCCGCGGCCGACCGGCACCAGGCCGCCGGCCCGGTCCGCCAGCTCCCGCAGCCGCTCCCAGCGCCACAGGTGCGGCACGGCGCGTGAGCGGGGGTGGGCCGGCATCAGGTCGCCGATCTCGGTCCACAGCGGTACGAGCAGTTCCTGCTCGAAACCCCGGTACAGCTCTTCGAGCGCCGGGGTGACGTCGGGCTGTCCCGCTGCGGAGACAGCCTGTAGCCGGACCGGGGACTCCGTGGCGGTGGCGTGGGTGAGGGAGGAGTGCGTCACGGGGTCAGCGTGCGCCGCGTCCGGGGAGAGGACATGTAGATTCTGGAGAGCAGAATTGGAGCGCCGGACCATGGACAAACCGCTCAAGACACCGCCCCCGTACCCGATCGCCAGCGTCGACCACGCGTTGCGGGCGGCGACCGTCCTGCAGATGGAGGGCGGCGCGACGGTGTCGCAGATCGCCGAGCGGCTGGGCGTCGCGAGGTCGACGGCCCACCGGATTCTGGCGATGCTCGTGTACCGGGACTTCGCCGTGCAGGGCGACGACCGGGTCTACCGGGCGGGGCCCGTGCTGGAACTCGCCGCGCACTCCCAGTCCCTCGTGTCGAAGCTGCGGGCGGCGGCCCTGCCCCATCTGCACCGGGTCGTGGACGCACTGGACGAGACGACGAACCTGATCGTGCGCGCCGGGGACACGGCCAGGTTCATCGCCAGCGTCGAGTGCCGTCAGGCGCTGCGCGTCGGATCGCGGGAGGGCATGGTCTTCCCGGTCCACCGCACGACGGCGGGGCTCCTGCTGCTCGCGGGCCTCACCCCGGAGGAGCTGGAAGGGGTCTACGCCCCCGAGCGGTACCGCGACCGTCCGGCCGACCGTCCGGATCTCGCCCGACTGCGGGCCGAGCTGAAGCGGGTGCGCCGCAACGGATTCGCCGTCAACAAGGAGCGGTCCGAACGCGGTCTCGTCGCCATCGGCGTACCCGTACGGGGCCGGGACGGCTCCGCACTGGCCGGACTCTCGGTGTCGATGCCCAGCGTCCGTTACGACCCGCACCGCCTCCAGGCCCTGGTCAACGCCCTGGACGCCACGGCACACGCACTGGAGAGGGACCTGTCCGAGCAACCCTGAGCCCATGATCTGACATAGCGATCACGTGTCATACGCGTTATCCGAAAACTTTAAAACGCGCACACATCATTGACGTGGCGTAAAGCGAATGAAATTCTCCCGGCATCACGCCCGGCTCCCTCGTCGTGCGCCTTCCCCCCACCGCGCACGCGGAGCCGAGCCCCTTCCTCTCACGGCTCCCCCTTCGGGATGCCCGCTTTCCCCAGCCAGGGAGAACAGCAATGACGCTCAACAACGGGACGACGACGTCCCACGGCCCAACCGCGGGGGCCGCCCGGACGCCGGGCTACGCGGGAACACTGGCTGCCGCCTGCGCCACCGTCTTCGTGGCGCAGGTCGCGAACGCGCTGCCGGCCTCGCTCAACGGCCTCTTCCAGGAGGACCTGCACACGCACGGTTCGCAACTCACCTGGATCACGGCCGCCTTCATGGTCGTCGTGGTCTGCTTCGAGTTCACCTTCGGTGTGCTCGGCGACCTGTTCGGGCGGCGCAGGCTGGTCGCGACAGGCACCGCCCTGCTCGCGGCGGGCAGCACGGTGGCCGCGCTCGCACCCACCGTGCAGGTGCTGTGGATCGGCGCCGCCCTGAACGGCCTGGGCGCCGGGGCCATGTTCCCCGGCTCCCTCACCTCGATCACCGCCGTCACCCGCAGCGCACGGGAACGGACTCACGCGGTGGCGCTCTGGAGCGGGTTCCTCTCCGCCGGCGCCGCCGTCTCACCGCTGCTCGGCGGCATGTTCGCCAGGATCGGCTCCTGGCGCGGCTCCTTCTGGGTGCTCGTCGGGCTCGCCCTGGTCAGCATGGTGCTCACGCTGCTGCTGTCCGCGGAGTCGAAAGCACCCGAGGGCCGTACGTTCGACGTGGCCGGGCAGATCACCTTCGCCCTCGGCCTCGTCCTGATCCTGTACGGAGCCGTCGAGGGGCCCGAGTCGGGCTGGACCACCCTTCCCGTCATGTTCGCCTTCGTCATCGGCGCCTGCTTCCTGGCCGCGTTCGTCGTGGTGGAGCTGGGAGCCGAGTCCCCGATCTTCGACCTGAAACTCTTCCGCGACCGGGCGTTCACCGTCTCGTCCGTCGTGGCGGTCATCGGCATGCTCGCCTTCCTCGGCGCCTGCTTCGCGACGAGCATGTGGCTGGGCCCCGTACAGCACCAGGACCCGATCCGGGTGGCGGTCCCCTTCCTGTTGCTCCAAGGGCCCGCTTTCCTGCTCATCCCGGTCGTCTCGCGGCTCCTGCACCGCGTCGCCCCCTCGTGGCTCCTCACGACCGGATGCGCCCTGATGGCGATCGGCTGCCTGCTGTGCAGCCGGCTCGACATCACCGACCCGGGCCTCGGCGCGTTCGTCGCGCCCGCCCTGCTGATCGGCGTCGGCTTCGCCCTGACGGTCAGTTCGGTGACCGCCGTGGCGCTGAACAGCGTGCCCCTGAAACTGGCAGGCATGGCCAGCGCCACCACCAACATGCTGCGCGACCTCGGATTCGCCCTCGGGCCAGTCGTCGTCGGCGCGGTCGCCCTCAGCCACGCGGGGTCGGTGTTCGGGTCGGGCCTGTCCGGCGCGGGCCTGTCGGCCGGACAACTGGCTGCGGCCCGGGAGGTCTTCGGGGCGGGCGGGCCCATCGCCGTGAACAGCCTGCCGCCCGACGCCCCGGGAGCCGCGGCCCACGCCCTGGCCCTGGACGCCCTGGGCAGCGGCTTCGGCACCGCGTTCCTGGTGTGCGGGGTGGCGGCGGCCGCGGCGGCGGTCCTCACCGCCTTCGGCATGATCGGGACCCACTCCCGCCCTTCCGTCGAGGGCGAGGCGTCCGCCTCCCCGGGCCTGCCCCCCGTACGCGACGGCGAGCCGGAACCGGCAGCCACGGCATAGGCGGCGAGCCGCCGGACACACGTCCGTTTCCCCGAAGGGGAGTTGAAGACTCCGCGAACCACCGGGCCGAGCCTGCGGGCCCGGCCCGGTGATTCGGCGCCCGGCGGGTCGGCCCGGCGGATCAGCCCGGTGGTTCGGCGCCCGGCGGATCAGCCCGGTGGTTCGGCGCCCGACGGATCAGCCCGACGGATCAATCCTGCGGATCGGCCGGTGTCGCCGATCGCGCGACGGATGAGGTCGGCGACCGCCTCGGGTTCGGAGACCGTGGCCGCGTGCGAGCCGCCACGGCGACGACCGGGTTGCCCGCCGACGTGAGCCCTGCCAGGGCCGCCGCCCCGCCGACGCGAGTCCTGCCGGGGCGGCCCCACCGGCGTGACGACCGGACTACGCGTCGCGCCACGCATCGGTGACGCAGCCCTCCTCGAAGTGCCACCACCCGTCCCGCACGCCCTGGACGAGCAGCGCCTTGATCCCACCGAGGTCCGCGTCGGCCGGCACGTTGAAGGCGACCAGGGGGAACTCCTCGCTGAAGACCTCACCGCCCAGGCCGAACGGCGACAGCCGCTCGTGCACGGCGCGAGCGCTCCGTCCCAGGGGGCCGGACGGAACGGACAGGACCCGGACGGTGCAGTTGCCCGACGCCTCCACCCGTTCCTTCGACCAGTGGAGACCGTCGGCGTCCGTCACGAACCGCACGGTCTCCCCCTCGGCCACCCCGTTCTGCAGGAAGGGAACGTTCTCGACCCGGGCGGTGTCGGTGCTCAGCCGCGTTGCCCACAGCCCTTCCGTGTCGTGGGGAAGCCAGCCGTCGCGTGGCACGAAACGGAACCACACCTTGATGCGGTCGCTGTCGGCGGCGCCGGGCTCGGACGGGGTCGTTGAGGTCACGGTCCTGATGATCGCTCACCGGCCCTCGCGGACCGCGCGCGGATCAGTACGCCAGGGGCGCCCTCAGGCCCCGGCCCGGCGTGCCACCTCGCTCTCGCGCCCGGCCCACCCGGTCACCGCCGCGCCGCCTTCCGCGTCCATGCCCACGTCCACACCCACGGGCGGGTAGAAGCGGCGGGCCCAGCGGCGGAACGGGCCGATCGGGCCGTCGCCGTGGGCGAGTCTCGGGGGCTGGAGGTACTGCTTGTGGTTCCAGATCGGGAAGTCCGCGGCGGTGAACTCGCAGCTGGACCGGAACACCGCCCGGTCCAGCAGCCGGGCGGCGGTCCGGCTCACCGTGCGGGCGAGCGGGGCGGGCAGCCGGGACGGTTCGGTGAAGGCGATGCGGTTGCGCTGCCGGAACTGCATCCGGTGCGGTCCGACGGCGGTCGGCAGCACCATGGTGCACATCCGCAGCCCGAGCCGGGGCGTGTACACGTCGGCGTGGAGGCAGCCGAGGCCGTACCCGTCCACCTCGATCCCCACGACGAAGTCGCCGAGGAGCGGGGCCGACTCGTGGGCCCGCATGGAGACGTGGAACCCGGCATCCTCGTACACGACCGGCCCGCCCATCTCCGCGCGCCGCCAGCCGTGCAAGGTGGCGAAGTGGCCGAGGTCCACGGAGTTCTCGATGACCTCCTGGACGTTCCCGCCGAGCTCCCACGCCGCCTCGCGGGCCGGGCGGTGGCCGATCTCGTGCCACGGCGGAACGAACCAGTCGGGTTCCCGGCCGTCGTGGTGGCGCCAGACGAAGACGGCCCCGTTGACCTCGTGCACGGGCAGCCGCGTCAGCGGCGACCTCGGGGGCGGGGTGTCGTACCCCGTACGTACGCAGCTGCCGTCGGGCCCGAAGGCGAACTGGTGGAAGGGACAGACGAGTTCGTCGCCGTCGACGCGCGCGAGCCCGAGGTGGGCGCCGAGGTGGGGGCAGTACGGCCGGATGGCGCGTAACGCTCCCGACCGCAACCGGTACAGCACCACGTCCTCCCCGGCGAGTGGCCGGGTCAGTACGGTGCCGGGCTTCAGCTCGGAGGCGAAGGCGAGTGCGGACCAGCCGCTCGGGTAGGGCAGGGCGGGCGTGCCCGCGAGGTCGGCAGGGGTCGGTCCTTCGGTGATGGCGCGGGTGAACGGACGGGGCAGTCCCACGAATTACCCTCTCGGGCCGAGGATCAGCGGTCGCCAGAAGGCTGCCCGCCCCGCCCCGGAATCCGCGCAGCACCCCGACGGCCACCCGAACGTGGTACATACATGCAGATAGTGACACCGGGCGGCTTGCTGCCGGGGCGGGCGTCGGGCCCACCGGGCCTGGAGCGCCGGGCCCGGTGGGGCACCGGCGCTCCTCTCCCTACGACCCCAGGATCGTGGTCAGGAACTCCCCCGTCCAAGCCAGCAGTTCACGCCCCACGACCGGCTTGCCGCCGATGCGGCCGGCGGTCGGGCGCGGGACCAGGATCTGGTGGGTGGCGGCCTTGATGACGGTCTTCGGGTGGAGGCGCTTGAGGCGCAGCTCCTGCGACTCGCGCAGTTCCACCGGGGCGAAGCGGATGTTGGAGCCCTGGAGGACGATCTCGCCGACTCCGCAGGCGCGGGCCAGCATGCGCAGGCCGGCCACCAGGAGGAGGTTCTCGACGGGTTCGGGAAGCTTGCCGTAGCGGTCGGTGAGTTCCTCGCGGACCGCGCGGATGTCCTCCTCGGAGTTGGCGGAGGCGATGGCGCGGTACGCCTGGAGGCGGAGCCGCTCGCCGGGGGCGTAGTCGTGCGGGACGTGGGCGTCGACCGGGAGCTCGATCTTGACCTCCAGCGGCGCCTCCTCCTCGACCGTGCCGTCCATCTGGGCGCGGTAGTCGGCGACGGCTTCGCCGACCATGCGGATGTAGAGGTCGAAGCCGACGCCCGCGATGTGGCCGGACTGTTCGCCGCCGAGGAGGTTGCCCGCACCGCGGATCTCCAGGTCCTTCATGGCGACGTACATGCCGGCGCCCATCTCGGTGTGCTGGGCGATGGTGGCCAGGCGCTCGTGGGCGGTCTCGGTGAGCGGCTTCTCCGGCGGGTAGAGGAAGTAGGCGTACCCGCGGTCGCGGCCTCGGCCCACCCGGCCGCGCAGCTGGTGGAGTTGGGAGAGGCCGAAGTTGTCGCCGCGCTCGACGATGAGGGTGTTGGCGTTGGAGATGTCGATGCCGGATTCGACGATGGTGGTGGAGACGAGGACGTCGAATCTCTTCTCCCAGAAGTCCACCACGACCTGCTCCAGGGCCTGTTCGGACATCTGGCCGTGCGCCGTGGCGATCCGGGCCTCGGGGACGATCTCGCGGAGCCGGGCGGCGGCACGGTCGATGGACTCGACACGGTTGTGGATGTAGAACACCTGGCCCTCGCGCAGGAGTTCACGGCGCACGGCGGCGCCGATCTGCTTCTCCTCGTACGGACCGACGAAGGTCAGTACGGGGTGGCGCTCCTCGGGCGGGGTGGTGATGGTGGACATCTCGCGGATGCCGGTCACGGCCATTTCGAGGGTACGGGGGATGGGCGTGGCGGACATGGTGAGGACGTCGACGTTGGCGCGGAGCTTCTTGAGCTGCTCCTTGTGCTCGACGCCGAAGCGCTGCTCCTCGTCGACGATGACCAGGCCGAGGTCCTTGAACTTGGTCTCGGAGGAGAACAGCCGGTGGGTGCCGATGACCAGGTCGACGGCGCCGTCCTTCAGCCCGGCGAGGGTGGCCTTGGAGTCCGCCTCCGACTGGAAGCGGCTCAACGCCCGGACGTTGACGGGGAACTGCGAGTACCGCTCGGTGAAGGTGCCGTAGTGCTGCTGGACGAGGAGGGTCGTGGGGACGAGCACGGCGACCTGCTTGCCGTCCTGGACGGCCTTGAAGGCGGCGCGTACCGCGATCTCGGTCTTGCCGTAGCCGACGTCTCCGCAGATCAGGCGGTCCATCGGGACCGTCTTCTCCATGTCCTCCTTGACCTCGGCGATCGTGGAGAGCTGGTCGGGCGTCTCCGCGTACGGGAAGGCGTCCTCCAGTTCGCGCTGCCACGGGGTGTCGGGGGCGAAGGCGTGGCCGGGGGCGGCCATGCGGGCGCTGTAGAGCCTGATCAGGTCGCCGGCGATCTCCTTGACGGCCTTCTTGGCGCGCTGCTTGGTCTTCGTCCAGTCGGCGCCGCCGAGGCGGTGCAGGGTCGGCGCCTCGCCGCCCACGTACTTGGTGACCTGTTCCAGCTGGTCGGTCGGGATGTAGAGCCGGTCGCCGGGCTGGCCGCGCTTGGCGGCGGCGTACTCGACGAGCAGGTACTCGCGGGTCGCGTTCTGGACGGTGCGCTGGACCATCTCGATGTACCGGCCCACGCCGTGCTGCTCGTGGACGATGTAGTCGCCCGCCTCCAGCGTCAGCGGGTCGATGGTCTTGCGGCGGCGGGCCGGCATCCGGCCGAGTTCCTTGGTGGCGGTGCGCTGGCCGGTGAGGTCGGTCTCGGTGAGCACCGCGAGCTTCAACGCGGCGTCGATGAAACCGTGGTCGATGGCGCCGCAGGAGACGTGCACGACGGAGGGCGAGATCTCCGTCAGGTCGGCGTCGAGCCGGGCGGCGATGCCCTCTCCGCCGAGCACCTCGACGGTCCGCGAGGCGAGCCCCTGGCCCTCGGTGACGTAAACGGTGCGCCAGCCGTCGGCGATCCACCCCTTGGTGTCGGCGAGCGCGCGTGCGGTGTCGCCCCGGTACGCCTCCGGGGCGCGCATCCCGAGCTTGAGGGTGTCCTCGTCCAGCTCGTCGTCGGCGGCGAACGGGGAGGTGGACCACCACATCATGCCGAGCTCGCGGGCCCGGTCGCGGACGTCCGCGATGGACCGGAGGGAGGCGGCGTCCACGTCGATCGGGGCCTCGCCGCCGCCCGCCGTGGCCGCCCAGGACGCCTGGAGGAACTCCTGACTGGTGGCGACGAGGTCGGCGGCGCGGGTACGGACCCGCTCGGGGTCGCAGACCAGGGCCATCGCACCCTTCGGCAGCACGTCGAGCAGCAGCTCCATGTCGTCCACCAGCACCGGCGCCAGGGACTCCATGCCCTCGACCGCGATGCCCTCGGCGATCTTGCCCAGCAGTTCGCCCAGCTCCGGGTGGGCCTCGGCGAGTACGCGGGCGCGCTCGCGGACCTCGTCGGTGAGCAGCAGCTCGCGGCAGGGAGCGGCCCACAGCCCGTGTTCGGCGACCTCCAGGGAGCGCTGGTCGGCGACCTTGAAGTACCGGATCTCCTCGACGTCGTCGCCCCAGAACTCCACCCGCAGCGGGTGTTCCTCGGTCGGCGGGAAGACGTCCAGGATGCCGCCGCGCACCGCGAACTCGCCCCGCTTCTCGACGAGTTCGACCCGGGAGTAGGCGGCTGCGGCGAGCGCATGGACGACCTCGCCCAGGTCGGCGCTCTGCCCGCTGGTCAGCGAGACGGGTTCCAGGTCGCCGAGCCCCTTGACCTGCGGCTGGAGCACGGAGCGTACGGGCGCCACGACCACGCTCACCGGCCCGGTCTCCGGGTCGTCGGCGCGCGGGTGCACGAGGCGCCGCAGTACGGCGAGGCGGCGCCCCACGGTGTCGGAGCGGGGCGAGAGCCGCTCGTGCGGCAGGGTCTCCCAGGACGGGTACTCGGCGACGGAGTCCGCGGGCAGCAGGGTGCGCAGCGCGGCGGCCAGGTCCTCGGCCTCCCGTCCGGTGGCGGTGACCGCGAGGACCGTACGGCCGGTCCCCCGGGCCAGCGAGGCCACGGCGAAGGGGCGCGCGGCGGGCGGTCCCACCAGGTCGACGTGCATCCGGTGACCGTCGGTGGCGGCCTTCACCGCTTCGGAGAGCGCGGGATCGCGTGCGACGAGATCCAGCAGACCGTGCAGGCTCATGGAGGGCTTCCGTCCGGGGTGGCTTCGGGCTTCCCGGCAGCCGGCTGCTGCCAGGAGCTGCGCGCCGCGCCCGTGGGGCACAACGCGAAGGGCCCGACACGTGGAACGGGCCGGGGTCTCCACCCTACGACTCGGGACGGACAGTCGCGTCCGCGACGGGGTGCGGGCGGGCGCTCGGGGCGCTCCGCACGCCCCCGGGCGCCGCCGGGCGGCCCCGGGCGGCCCAGGCGGCAAGGACATGGCCGGAACCGGCCGTAGCGGGCGGTCCGGGGCGGCCGTAGGGTGCGCCGATGGTGTTCGGGGGGCTTCGTACGCGAGGAGCGACGCGATCCGCGCCGTACACCGGCTCGGCCGCGGTGTGCCTGCTGCTCGCGGTGGCCGTGCGCCCGAGCGGTCTGCTGATCCTCGTCCTCGGGCACGTGGTCCCCGGGTGGGCGGCGGGCGCGGCCCTGATCCTCGGGTCCGTCGTCCTGCGGCGTGCCGGTGAGGTCCGGCGCCCGCCGGAGCGCGACCGGGCAGGTCCGCGCCGTGCGGCGCTCGCGCGGTACCTGCGCGTCGCGCTGATGGTGCTGGGCGGCTGGATGTGCGTCCTCGGGGCGCTGCTCGACCTCACCGCGCACTACGAGGTCCTGCGGCCGGCCGGCCCGGACGGCTGCACCGCCGTGGTGCGGGAGGCGGCGTTCCTGTACGGCCACGACGGCGAGCTGTACACGGTGGGCCGGAGCGGCACGGCCTGGAAGCCCTCGGCCTCGTGGCACGCCGACAACGGCTACCGCGCGGCCCCGTACGAGCTGCGGTGGACCGGGGACGGGGGCACCCTCGTGGTCGGTGGCATCGACGCCGCTCCGGGCACGGACGGCCCGCTGCGCTTCGACTGCGGCTGACGGGGGCCCGTACGCACGCCTCCCCATGCCCGTACCCGAGTACGTTCCGGTCCCGTACACGCACCCGTACGCACGGCACCCCGCGACGCTCCAAGGAACTGTC
>NZ_JBHWZJ010000012.1:0-45883 GCF_042728415.1 Streptomyces sp. NPDC060198
GCGCATGCCGGGCGGCCCTCACCCGGTGCATGATCCGCCCGAGCCGCAAGTCCCGAGCGCCAAGCCCCAAGCCATGGGGCCCGGGCATCGAGCCCCGAACCCCGGGCATCGAGCCCCACCCGCCGACCGACGCCCCGCGCCGCACCCACCAGCCCGAACAGCCGCCGCAACCGGAGCCCGCAATGCCCAGCGCCCCCCAACGCCTCGCGCTCGCCCACCCGCGCGTCTTCGACTCCGCGCAGATGCTCTGGGTCCTCGTCTGCGTGTCCGCGGCGAGCTTCTTCGGCACCTGGGATCCCCGGGAACCGATCCCCTGGTGGCCGGGGCTCGCCCTCGGCACCGTCGCCACGGCGGCCCTGCTGTGGCGGCGGACCCACCCGCGCGAAGTCGTCGTGGTCACGGGCGTCTGCGCCATCACCGCCGTCGGCCTCGGCTATCTCGCCACCATGCTGCTGCTCGCTCCCGTGATGGTGGCCCTGTTCTCGCTCGCCCTCCTCGACGAACGCCGGATCGCCCACTTCTACGGCCTCGGCGTCGTCGCGCTGATGGTGCCCACCGCCGTCCTGGAATCACCCCATTTCGCCAGCTTCGTCATCGTGACGCTGAACCCCGCCATCGGGCTGTTCCTCCCCGTGGCGTGGGGCTCGGCCCTCCGACTGCGCCGAGCCTTCACCGACTCGCTGCGCGCCCGCGCCGAACACGCCGAGCACACCCGCGAGGAGGAGGCGCTCCGCCGCGTCGCCGAGGAGCGCGTACGCATCGCCCGCGAACTCCACGACGTCGTCGCCCACCACCTCACCCTCGCCAACGCCCAGGCGACCACCGCGGCACACATCATCCGCAAGGACCCCGAACAGGCGGCCCAACTGCTCAACGGTCTGAGCGCCACCACCTCGACCGCCCTGCGGGAGCTGAAATCGACGGTGGGCCTGCTGCGTCGGCCCGAGGACCCCGACTCGCCCCTGGAACCGGCCCCGAAGCTCGAACAGCTCCCCGACGTCGTCGCCGCGCTCGCCACCACCGGACTCGACGTGACGGTCACGACCGAGGGAGAGCCACGGCAACTCTCCCCCGCGGTGGACCTGACCGCGTTCCGGATCATCCAGGAAGCACTCACCAACGTCTCCAAGCACGCCGGGACCACGACCGCCCAGGTGACACTTGCGTACGACGAGGACCTCCTGACGATCGCGATAACCAACGGCCGAGGGCGCCCGGCGCCTCCGCCCCCACCGTCCGTGAACTCGGGGTTCGGCCTCATCAGCATGCGCGAACGCGCTCTGTCCGCAGGCGGCCGGTTCTCCTCCGGTCCGCTCCCCGACGGCGGCTACACCGCCACCGCCGAACTCCCCGTCCACTTCTGATCCGATCCGGGAAAACCCCATGACCATCCGCGTGCTCCTCGCCGACGACCAGGCCCTCCTCCGGTACACCTTCCGCATCCTGATCGACTCCGCGGACGACCTGGAGGTCGTCGGTGAGGCGTCCGACGGCGCGGAGGCCGTCGACCTCGCCGGGAAGCTCCGTCCCGACATCGTGCTCATGGACATCCGCATGCCCGGCACCGACGGTCTCGCCGCCACCACCGCCATCTGCGCCGACCCGGATCTCTCCGCCGTCCGCATCCTCATCCTCACCACCTTCGAGACCGACGAGTACGTCGCCCGGGCACTGCGCGCCGGAGCGAGCGGCTTCCTCGGCAAGGACGTGACCGCCGACGCCCTCCTCGACGGAATCCGCACCATCTCGACCGGCGACTCACTGCTGTCGCCCACCGCCACCAAGCTCCTCGTGGGCCGCTTCCTCGGCACCCCCGAACCCACCTCCGACGAGGACCTGCCCGACCAGATCAACTCCCTCACCGCGCGCGAACGCGAGATGACGATCCTGGCGGCGCGCGGCATGTCCAACACGGAGATCGCGGACTCCCTCGTCCTCAGCCCGCTGACCGTCCGCACCCACATCCAGCGCGCCATGCACAAGCTCCACGCCCGCGACCGCGCCCAACTCGTCGTCACCGCCTACCAGAGCGGCCTCGTCCACCCCGGTCCGTCGAGGAACTGACGGCGGGCGGTGCGTGTGGTCGGTCCGCACGGAGGGCCCTCGCCGACGCGCATCCGCTACGCTGTCCTTGGTCAGTCGTTGGTACGTCGCACTGTCTGCCCGGGCAAGCCCGTGGAGAGCGTCGCACCATGTCGGGCCGGCGGGTTCGTATACCTCGCCGAAGATCCGCACCGTGGGTCTTCGACAAGGTTCCACGGGTCCACGCCTTCGTAGCTCAGGGGATAGAGCACCACTCTCCTAAAGTGGGTGTCGCAGGTTCGAATCCTGCCGGGGGCACAGCGTCAACCAGGCGGTTTCAGACAAAGGGCCAGGTCAGGGCACATGCCCGGCCTGGCCCTTCTGCGTACGCTCCCGCTCCACTCGCGTTCCCTCCCGTTCTCTCCCGCTCTGAGCACGCGACCGCGTTCCCCAAATCTTCCCCAGATGATCATGAGGGACTCCCAGGCCGGACGCCCCCAACAGCAAAGCGGCCCCCCGCTGTTGCGAGAGGCCGCCGCGCGTCAGGTCGAGGGTGCCGCCCTTCTCACCTGACACGTCATGGGCGCAACCGTGACCGCAAGGCCATCGGAACACGTGTTCGAATTGCCGTGCAACACCCTTAGGGATCGAAGCATTCCGGTAGCGAGTGAAGCATCCATGATCAGCCGTTTTATGGTCAACCCTAAAGACAATTGATCATGGTCCGGCGACCGTGGGCAGGTGCACCACCAGCCGCTGCCCGACGACCGCGTCCTCGCGCGCCGTCGAGCCGTCGGCGACCGGATACGAGCCGCCCGACTGCACGCCGGCCTCACTCAGGAAGCGGTCAGCCTCCGCGCTGGCATCGGGCTCGACTCGTACAACCGCATCGAGAAGGGGCACGCCAGCCCCCGGCTCGACAACCTGATCCGCATCGCCGACGCCATCGGCGTCCCGCTTGCTGAGCTGGTTCGCGACGTCGGCTGACGAATTGCGTCAGCGCGGTCCCGGCCCCGGCGACGGCATCTCGTCGAGCTGCCGGTGCAGGATGCTCGGCGCGGCCCGTCGGCCGGTGCATGCTTGGTCGTCGACCCGGTGGGCGTACGCGTCCGGTCGCGCCCCGGAGGCGGAGTGCCCCTCGGCCGCGACGATGGCCTCGCCGAGGATCGGCCCGTCGCAGTAGATGCAGATGCTCATCGACGCGCCCCCTTCCATGCGCGGGCGAGTTCCGCAGCGTCGTCGCATTCCGCGTCGCGGCGGCACCTCGCGCACCGCTCGGTGTGGATGATCAGCGCGCGGTACGCGCGGTCTCCGGCAGTGTGCTTCTCTGCGGTGGCCATCAGTTCCGTCCCTTCCAGCAGGTGAGGCAGCAGCGGGGGAACCAGGTGACGAGCGAGCCGCCGTATGCCGGGTCGGGCCGCGGGCCCAAGTCGTGGGCGTCGCCGGGTGTCAGCGGTGCCGCGCACCAGACACAGTCGGCGCCGCGCTGCTGCGTCTCCGACAGTGATTCGGGCTCAGGTGCGGGCTGCATGCGAGTAGCGTTTCCGATGCGGACCGTGATGCCCAGAGGCGCCGTGTCCGCCAGTGTCCGCAGCCGTGCGGACAGCGCGGACAGTGTGGGGACATCCTGATGAGCGAGACCTTTGGCCAGGCGTTACGTCGACTGCGCGGATCCCGGTCGATCCGGGACGTGGCCGCGCTGGCGAACTGCGGCAAGACCCACGTCTCCGACATGGAGCTCGGAAAGCGAAAGCCCACCCTGGAGATGGCGCGCGTGCTCGACCACGCGCTCGGCGCGAACGGCGAGCTGATCGTGCTGGCCGAGCACCGGCCGGACGCCGACCCACTCGACCAAGCGGACGCCCTCCAGCGCGGCCTCGCCGAGGAGTTCGCCGCCAGTGCGCTCACCGGGGAGGGCCTCGATGAGGTCGAGTACACGGTGGCACGCCACGGACGCGCGACCCGGTACCGGGCGGAGGCCGAGCTGCTGCCCGAACTGCTCGCGGACTTCGCGGACTTACGTCTCCGGCTGACCGGCCGCCAGGCCGCGCGGACGAGGACCCGCCTCCTGATTGCCGTCGCCCAGATGTCTGGGCTCATGGCCCTCACCCTGCTCAAGCTCGGCGATGCCCGGTCGCGAGCCTGGTGGAGGACGGGCCGGAGCGCGGCAGCCGCGGCCGAGGACCGGGCGACCCTCTCGTGGATCTACGCGCAGGAGGCGTACCAGCTGTTCTACAGCCGGGACATACACGGCGCGGTCGAGCTGGCGTGCCGCGCGCAGCAGCTGGCCGGCGGACTTCCGTGCGTTGGCCCGGCGCTGGCCGCGCCGCTGGAGGCCCGCGCTGCAGCTCTCCTCGCGCGACCTGACGCCGCGGCGGACGCACTGCACCGCGCCGAGCACGCGTTGGAGCGCCTGCCCGAGACGGCCCGGACTGCGTCCGCCTTCGGCTATTCCGAGTCGCAGCTCCGCTTCCACAGCGGCAACGCCTGGACGCACCTGGGCGACACGGCCCGCGCCCGCGAGGAGCACGCTCGCGCCCTGGAGCTGTACCCGGAGGCGGACCACATGGACCGGGCGCTGATCGACCTGGACCTTGCCATGTGCCTGGCCATCGAGGGCGACGCCGCCGGGGCCGCACAGCGGGCCACGACCACGGTGGTCGGGCTGCCGCCGTCGCACCGCTCCGCGCTGATCATCTACCGGGCTGCCGACGTCGCAGCTAGGGTGCCTGAGGCACGAGCGGTGTCAGAGGTGCGGGTGTTGCGCGAGATTCTGGCGCTGCCCCCTGGGGAGTAGGGACAGCAGCATGGTGGAGATCAGCCCGGCAACGGACGCGGACACCGGGGTGATCTCCGTGATCCTCGGCGAAATTGAGGCGTACTACGGGGGCGACCAGGCGCCTGCCGACGAGCAGCAGATCCGCGCCGCCCTGTTCGGCCCGCGCCCGCACGCCACGGTGCTGCTCGCCCGGGACTGCGGCGACGCCCTCGGGATGGCCAGCTACACGTATCTGTGGCCAGCGGCCGGAGCGGACTCGTCGCTCTACCTGAAGGAACTGTACGTCCGCACGGAAGCACGCCGCCGCGGTGTGGCCCGCGCCCTCATGGACGCGCTGAAGGGGATCGCCGCTGAGACCGGGTGCTCACGCGTCGAGTGGACTGCCGACATCGGCAACCCGCCCGCGCTCGCCCTGTACGAGGCGCTCGGCGTGGACAGGCACCAGGGGAAGGTGTTCTACCGAGTCGGCGTCTGATACGCGTCCATGGTGCCCTGCCCCGTCGCACTCGGGGCATTGAACGGTGGCCAGGTCCTGGCAGGCAGGGCTCGGGCACTCGTGCGCGTAGGGATTGGTGACGCGCCCCGTCCCGAGGCAGTCGAGGCAGAGTGCGCGGCCGGCGGGGACGGCTGTGGTGGTGTCGGTCATGGGCTCATGGTGCCGGGCGGGGCAGCGACCCGAGAGCGGAATGCTGTAGTCCGGGCATCGCCGTACACTCGAACGCATGTCCGACTTGCCGCCCGATGTTGCCCGCCTTCAGGTGCTCCGCGTCTATCTCGCGCTCCAACTCGCCGAGGTCGACCGGGCTATCGCAGCAGCCGGGCGGCAGGCGGCCCCGGTGCGCCAGCCTGCGGCCGTCACTGCACCGCCCCCGCGCAAGCGCCCCGCCACCCCGGCGTTCGGTGTCGCCCGCGTCGGTCTCGGCCCGGGAGAGGCTGTCCACCGCGGCGACTGCTGGGCCGACGGCGGCGAGATCCGCCCGCTCAGCCGGGAGGACGCCGCTGCGCACCTCGCGGCCGGGACGCCCCCGTGCGACGTGTGCCAGCCGGAGCGGGTCCTCGCCCCGGGTCGGACGTGACGCTGCGCCCCGCCGCTCGTTGGTCGGACGTGACCACACCTCTCGATCGTGATCAACAGGTCGGCGAGCTGCGCGCCGCCCTTCAGCACGCCGTCCGGCTCCTCTCCTTTTCCGCTGGCCGAGCAGCAGGCACCGACCCGGCGCACGCCGAAAGCCTGCTGGCCGCCGCGGAGAAGCTGGAGGCGACCCTCGCCCGGACATGACGAATCGCCCCCGCCCGGCGCGATGCCAGGACGGGGGCGGTGGTGGTCAGTCGATGCTGTACGGGATAAGTTCCAGCGGGACGTCCTCGGGCCGGTCGCCGTGCGCGCGAAGGCGGCGCTGCTGCCGACGGACGATCCGCATCGCGGAACGGAGGAGCTTCTCCAGCGCGGACACCTCGATCTTCTTCGTCTCGACGACGGCCGTGAGGTGCGCGACATCCGCCTCCAGCCGATCGAAGCGGCCAGAGAAGTACTCCCAGATCTCCGGCGAAACCTGAAGGCCGGGGGGCGGCTCGTCCTCGTTCGGCTGCTCTGGGGCGGGCGCCGGCCGGGGCGTGGAGACTCGGGCCACGAGGATCATGCTCACCCCGCCGATCACCGCGACGATGACGCCGAGCACCGTGTTCTCAACGCCCACCGTGCCCTCCTCTCTCACACGAACAGATGCGCCTCTGCCTCCCCGTGAGCGCGGCAACGACGACCAGCAGCAGGACGATGACTCCGTACACCGGGACGGTTGCCCACCCGGGTGGGTACCGGCCGCTGACGGCCGCTGCGAGGTAGGCCAGCGCCCACCACGCGGGCGGCCCGGCGACCGCGCCGAACCCCCAGACGTCCCGGCCGGGGCGGCGGAGCCCGGCGGCCAGGCCGAGGAGCCCGCAGCCGATCCACACCCCGCCCCAGCCCTGGATGCACATGAGGTCGATGAGCGGTCCGGCACCCGCGCGCACGGCAGGCCGGTCGGTGAGGAGCAGGCCGAGACCGACGACCACCCAGGCGGCGCCGGTCCCGGCCAGGGCGAGGCCACGCCACTGGAGGTGCCGCCACAGGGCGGCCCGCACTACACGCCCCGGGCGAGGGAGGCCGAGTTCCGCACGTCGCGGAGCCGGGCGGCCACGCCCTTCAGGACCGCGAACCCGGCGGCGGCGCCGGCGGTCGCGGCGTTCTGCCACATCGACAGGTCGAACGGTGCGGTGACGACGAGCGCGCCGACGAACGCCTCCAGCCCGGTCGACACGACGCGCTCGCCGAGGTCGCGGGCGTAGGTGCCGGCGCTCTTCAGGACGGTCTCGGTGCTGGGCAGGGGGAACGGGGTCTCGGACATCAGATGTTGTCCTTCCGGTAGTTCGGTCCCCGGAACGTCTCCGGGAGGGGCGGGTGGGCGGCGGCACGGGCCGCGAGGTACTCGTAGACCAGGGTCTGCGGCACGGGGGCGAAGAGGCGGTGGGCCAGCTGCGGCTCGGTGGCCGGGTCGACGGACACGGCTACTCCTCCCGGGCCGCGTCGACAGCGGCGCGGACGAAGCAGTCCTTCGCCTCCAGCAACTTCCTGAGCCCGGCGGTCAGCTCGGGCCCGTCCGGCAGCGCGTCGACCATCTGACGGGCGAGGTCGCCGCACGGGGCGCTCACCGCCTGGAGGTGCTCGGGCAGGTGGGCCGTGTCGAAGTGGTGGAGCAGGTGCGTGGTGCCGGGGTGGCGCTCGGCCATGGTCACGCCTCCAGCTTCTTGGCGAGCGCGGTCAGGGTGCGGTCGATGCGGCGGACCCGGGTGACGAGGTCGCTGAAGACGCTCCGCCCGGACCAGTAGTGCTTGGCGTTTGTCTTGTCCGCGCTGTAGTCGGCGGCGTCCGCCGGGGCGTCGAACCGGTCGGCGGTGAGCAGCTGCTCGACCACCGCCGCGGCGACCTTCTTCACGTCGGTATCGGTCAGGGTCATGGGGTCGTCCTCCTCGGGACTCGGGGTGGTGGGGGACCAGGTCGCCGGGTGGGCGAGGCGCTCGGTGACGTCCGTGCGGAACTGGGCGGGCGTGAAGGCGAACATCCCGCGAGCGCCGTAGCCCTCGACGGGGCCGCGGGGGTCGATTTTCCCTTCGACCGAGGTCTCCTTGTGGCAGCCGACGGACTCGGCGGACCACCCGTGGTGGCGGCAGACGGCGGCGTTGATCCGCACCCACGCGTCGTACTGGGCGCGCGGGTAGATGTCGGCGTTGTCGCCGAGGTTCTCGCACTCGACGCCGTAGGAGACGTCGTTGCCGTCGATCGTGCCGGACGCCGCCGACGGCGCCGGATGCGTCTTCGCCTCGTCGCGGAACGAGGCGTAGGCGTTCGACGCCATCTTCCCGGCGTGGTTGGCGCGGCCCGCGCTGCACATCGTCGCCACCCCGGTGCGGGCGAGGTAGACGTGGGCGAGGGGGCCCGGCAGCCCGACCACGCCGTTCTTCGCGACGGTGTCCTTCGCTCCGTGCCCGGCGGTGTGGTGGTTGAGGAACATGCGGACCGGGCCGAACGTGAGCCCGGTCGCGGCATCCCGGCCCCGGGTGCGCCACCCGGGGTACTCCTCGACGGTGACGCCTTCGGCGCGCAGGGCCGCCAGCCACTGGTCGGCGGTCAGGGGTATGGCCATCAGGTCTCCAGACATGACGAAGCCCCGGGCCAGGGTGGCGCGGGGCGGGTGGGTGGATGAGGGGTCAGTCGGCGGCCGGCGGCGGCGGGGTGTCGCCGGGCGGGTCGGGGACCTCGCCGAGCGGGACGTACCAAGACGGTTCGATCAGCGTCGAGGTGTACCGGCGCTCGGTGCCCACCGAGGCGCCCGGGTAGTGGGCCTCCAGGGTGGCGATCATCGTGCGGATCGCGGCCTCGGCGGCCTCGTCCACGGCCGCGATGTTCTCCGCGGTTGCCTGGAAGTCGATGGAGAGTTCCACCGGAGGGCATATCCCGGGCGAGTACTGGCTGAGCACGTACGTGATGAGGGTGGCTTCTGCGGGTGCTGACATGCGGTTTCTCCTTGTTAGGACTGGCGGCCGTACACCATGAAGATCTGCGCGCAGATCGAACCGGTGCCGGTCAGGCGTCGGGCTTGGACCTCGATCTGGAACTGCTGGCCGATGTCGACGCTGGGCGCGGCCGTGTAGTCAATGACACCGCCGACCGACACGACCGGCCCCCAGGCGACGCCGTTGACGTACACCTGGATTTCGCCGGTGGCCGTGCCGACCGTCGCCGTGAGGCCGTAGATCCGCATCTTCGGCTGCCAACGGGTGTTCCAGACGGACGCGATGGCCGTCCAGCCGCTGGCGGTGGTCTTCGGCCACAGCGAGGAGTCGGACGGGATCGGGGCGTTCATCGGCAGGTACGGCCGGCCGAGGCCCGTGCCGCTGGAGCCGTCCTCGGTGAGGATCGCGTTGCCGGACCGGTCGTAGAAGTTCCAGTACTGGTCGTCCCCGCTGGCCGGCGGGTACGCGTAGCACGCGAAGACCATGCTGCCGTCCTCGCGGCGCATGAAGAGAGCCTGCTGCCTGCTGCCGTCGGTGTGGTCGTAGGCGTCGTTGTCGATCTGCCCAAAGTCGATGACCCGGTGCCGGTCGGGCGTCGACACCGCGAGTCGGCCGCCGTTGACGACCTGAAGGCCGCCGGCCCCGACGGACGCGGACTCCAGCCGCCGGGCAGCCTTGAACTCCTTGAAGTCGCGCTCAAGTGCAGCCATGCGGCGCATCAGGGTCGTGGTGTCCGTGGGTAGGTGGTCGGCGCCTGTGGGCATTCAGTCCTCCTCGACGAGGATCGGGGTGATTGTGTCGGCCGCGACGTCCAGGTCCCACGCCCAGGCGCGGGCGACGACGGATGCGCCGTCGGGATGCCCCGGAGACCGGCCGGGGGCGACCTCCAGGCGCACGGTGTCGCCAAGGCCCCAGTCGGTACCGAGGCGGGGCGCCCGGGACGCCACCCCGGTCACGGACCAGGCGGATGCCCCGGTGCGCATCAGTGCGAGCGCGGACGTCGCGTGGGAGTTGAGCTGGTCGGGGTCGGTGAGCCCGGCCCCCGGGGTGTAGCGGTAGACGTACTGGCACCAGCCGGAGGCGATGAGGTCGCTGGCGACCTTGCTGGAGCTGGACAGCCGGGAGTCGCCTTCCCCCTCGCCTCGGGCGAGCGTCGCGGTGGCGCCCTTCCCGTCCTCGTAGGACTCCTCCTGCTCGTAGGAGGAGACGCTCCCAGGGAAGTCGAACGTGGCCTCGGGCAGGGTGCTCTGCGTGCCGATCCGAGGCCGGACCCGCAGAACGAACTGGAAGCTCGTGTGCGCCGCGTCTGCCCACTCGACGTCCACGGTCCACTCGGGAGCGCCGTCCATGCCCATCACCTCGGCAAGGGCGGAAAGGATCGTCTTGTCGTCGGAGTCCAGCACGGAGTAGTCCATCGTCACGCCGATGCTCGGTGCGTCGATGACGAAGGGCGGCCCGTTCGTGAGGAGATTCGTTGCCAGGCCGGAGACGACCGCAGCCTGATCCGCGCCCACCAGGCTCAGCGTCCCGGTGTACCGGCGGTCCAGGTACGCCTCCAGCGTGGCGCACGCCAGCGTCGAGGTGAGCCCGGAGCCGCGGTTGCGGCGCAGGACGCTGCCTGCCCAGATCGGGGTGTCCGTCAGCGTGTCGACGGCGACCAGCGCGGACCGGCCGTGCGCGGTCGCGGCGACCCAATCCGCCGGAGCTCCGCCGAGCTGGAGGTCGAACTGCGCCGTCGTCGACTGACCGAGCCGCCTCGACAGCGTCGGCGTTTTCAGCGACGGCAGGTCCTCGACGATGCCGCCGGTACGGAGGTCGCACCCGTACCAGGCCAGCCGGTAGGGCGTCTCAGAGGTCATAGGACACGTTGTCCAGGGTGAACCAGCTCGTCTGTGCAGGGCTCGGGGACGCGTACACCTGGAACACCCCCGTTGACGCGGTGAGTTCCATGCGCGTTGTGCCTCCGGTGGTGCTGCTGTAGTTCCGTGCGACCGGCATGGACCGGGACGCGGAGGGGCGCGCGGCCACCGGCATGGTGGTCCAGGTCGTGGCCGTCTCGATTGCCGTAGTGCACGTGACGGACCCGCGCATCTCGACCCGCTGCGTGCCGTCCACCGTGACGATCCGGTACTGGGCGATGCCCAGGGTTCCCACTGGCGTAGTGAACCCGCTGGCCAGCGTGATGGTGGTCCAGGCGACGGACTTGACCTTGGCATAGGTGTCGACCGAGGAGCCGTTCCACACCTTGAGGTCGGTCCCGTCGTGCCATGCCTGCCCCGCGTAGGGGCTGCTCGGGGTGGTGGTTTGCGCGGGCAGGATGCCGCCCGGGGCGACGGTGACGGGCCGGACCGCCGAGGACACGGACGCGGACCCGCCGCCGGACGCGGGCACGCTGATCGTGGCCAGCGGGATGTAGATCACGGTGCCCGCCGGGGTCGGCGCGACCGGCGTCGAGGACGCGGTACCTGCGAGGTAGACGACGTCCGCCTGCCGGAGCCCGGAAGCGTCGACATCCGTGTCCCAGACCCGCAGGTACACCAGGTCCACGCGGGCCAGCGTGGCGTGCGCGGCCGTCAGCGTCCCGGGGGACACCCCGGTCGGCAGGGCGGCCCGGTAGACGCCCTGCCCGGACCGGTACACCGCAGCGACGCCCGCGCTGACGTTGATGGTGGTGCCGGACAGGGTGACGGTCAGCCCGGGGTCGCCAGGGCGGACGCCGCTTCGTGCGCCCAGCGCGGTTCCGTCGCCCATTACGAGCATGGAGTCGACGCGCCGCATCTCGGGCCCGTCGAGTTGGAGGGTGTTCAGCCAGGTGGCATCGACCGGCATCGGGTCTCTCCTTCAGTCCCAGGCCGAGCGCCAGGTGGCGGTCAGCGAAGCGGTGGCGTTGTAGGCGGCGGCCCGGAAGACGACCGCGACGGTCGAGGCCGGCGGGATCGACGGCCAGCCGGACGGGACGGCAAGGAACCGGCGGCGCGACACGTTGCCGTTCAGGACGACGGTCCGCGCAGTGGTGTCGATGACCAGCACGTCCCCGGCGCCCAGGTCCTGGCTGTACGTCAGCTGGGCGACGGCACCGCCGGGCATGGTCACTAAAATCTGGGGCTGCTGAACCGGGCCCGTGATCGTCAGCACCAGCGGAGTCCGCATCGACCCAGAGTTCTCGGCGTCGATCTGCCCGGACACGGTGGTCGCGCTGATCGTCCACGGGACGGTGGCCGGCAGCGTCAACCCGCCGCTCGTGCTCGGCAGCCCGGTCGTCCCGGTCTGGTCGGCCGTCGCGTACCGCCGAGGGTCCGCCGCGGTGACCAGCGCCGAGTACGACGCCACGGTGTCCGTGGTGTACCTCGCGAGGAGCTTCCCGGACCGGCGGACAACGCAGCACTTCGGGACTGTCTCGGCGACCGTCAGCAGGGTGTCGGTGAGGGACACGGCCGCGCGGAGCCGGTCCATCGCGTCGTCCAGCGCCGCCCGGTCCGGGGCCACGATCGTCCCGGCCAGCGTGATGGGCCGCTCCCCGTAGTAGACCGGGGTCTGCCATGCCCCGTGGTCCGCCTCGCGCTGCTGGAGCTCGGAGCGAACCTCGGGGCTGTCCCATCCGTCGAGGTCCTGGAGGACCCACGCGACCCCGGCCGGGTCGACGGAGCCGAGCGGGATTTCCCCCAGCGTGGCCGTGAGCCCGCCGAGGGACTGCCCTGGTGTGTACGGCACGTGCCTCCTCCCGTCAGCCGATGAACGTCAGGTGGCGGGCGATGTCCGCAGCCTGCTCGCCAGCCGTCTGCTTGGCCCCCTGGAGGGTCACGTGCGTCTGGCGCTGGTCGTAGGTGGTCGCCGGACCAGACCCACCCGCGGTGCCCCACCGGTTCGCCGGCCGCGCGTCGTAGCCGAGCGCACGGGCTGTCGTGGCGAGCAGTGCCCGGGACCGGGCCGACCCGTCGTGCGGAATCCACGACTCGGGCACCCCGGCCTCACCGCCGAGGACCAGCCCGGGACCGGACAGGATGCCGCCCCGGGCCATCGCGGTGACCCCGCCCTGTGCGGCGAACTGGCGGAGGAACTCGCCCTTGTTCGCTGCGGGCAGGCTGTTGATCTGCGCCATCATGCGCGGCACCAGGGCCCGGATGGTGGCCGTGTCCAGACCGGCCGCAATCAGGTCGGAGAATCCCCGCCCGGTCCCGCCCCGGAGCGTGGTCAGCAGCGTCAGGGCGTCCTCGAGGTCCTCGCCGGACAGCGTGCCGGTCGCCGCCTTCACTGCGGCCTGGGCCCGCGCCACGTCGGCCGCCGACCCGGTCACCGCCCCGCGCGCCAGGGCCTGCGCCGAGGCGTCGCCCTGCCCGGCGAGGGCTTGGGCCAGTTCACCGAATCCGCGCGCCGCCAGGGTCTGGAGGTCGGACGCGAACTGCTGTGCCTCCTTCGTGTTGGCGCCAAGCTGCGTCGTGAAGTCCGCCAACGTGGCCTTGGCCAGGTCGCCGGTCGCGGTCAGCTTCTTCACGATGTCGTTGAACTGCTTCGTGCTGGCACCGGCCAACGCGTTGACGAGGGCGTACCCGTCCTCGCCCATGCCCTCCAGCATGGCCTTCAGTTCGGCACCGCCCCGCTGCCCGATCTTCGTCAAGCTGGTCCGCCACCGTGTCGTGGCCGCGAGCGAGGCCGTCAGCTGCTTCTGGTATGCGGCCAGAGAGAATGAGGTGGGAACCTTCGCGCCCTTGCCGACCCCCAGCGCGGCGTCTGCCGCGTAGAGGTCCTTTCGCTCCTTCGCGACCTTGGCGTTCGACGCCTTCGCTGTGGACCGTGCCTTGGCCAGCTTGTCCTCGGCCGCGTCCAGTTGCTTCGCCGTGTGCTTGCCCTGTCGGACCTTCGCCAGATTCTTCTCGGCGTCCGTTACCGCGTTGGCGTTCTTCTTCGCCTCGGCCAGCGCCGTGTTGAGGTCGGCCCACGCCTGCCGGAGGTCCTCCACCTCCTTGTCGTAACGGCTCTTCGCGTCGCTCGGGCCGCCGAGCACGGCCTGACCGGTCGGGGTGTAGCTGAACCCGGCGAGACCGCCCGAGGCGAACCGGCCGGCGTTGAGCCGGTCGAACATGGCCACGCCGTACTTCTGGACCGAAGCGGCCTTGATGACGTACTCGCCATTGCTGATCAGCGCGGGAATGCTGTCCGACGTGCCGGTCCCCGGACCGAACACCTCCCCGCCCTGGGGGTAGTACTGCACCGCCCCGCCGCCAGCTCGGCGGACGATGCCGCCCTGGGCGCGGGCCTGGATCATGTCCGGCACCCCGTTGGCGTCGGAGTCGCTGGCCGTGGCCTTGAGGTAGACGCCGATGCCGACCGGCTTGCCCTGGATGCCGTTGATGGCACGCTGGATCGCCCCGACCGACGCGAGCGGCGGGCCCGTGGGCACGGACACCGTGACGGAGCCGTCCGGCATGTGCGTGACCGTGTACCCCAGCTGCCGCAGCACCTTCTCCGCTGGCGCGCTGATGGTGGACATCACGATCGGCTTGCCCTTGGTTTTCCGGATCTCCGCCTGGACGTGCTGGAGGTCCTTCACCGCGCTGGTCTTGTCGGTCTTGACGACCGTGGTGTGCGACACCGGCAGCTGGAGGTAGGACCGGGTCAGCTCGTCGATCGCGTCCTTGCCGAACCCAGCAGCCGACATCTGATCCCGCAGGAGTCCGATGTTCTTCTCCAGGGTGGCCTGGCCCTTTTCCTGGCTGCCGGTCTGCTCGGCCACAGACTGCGCGTACTCCATGGCGCTCTTCGCCGCGTCAAGGAACGCGCCCTTCACCGCGCGGCCCTTCTCCGTGGTGACGTCGAGGGAGCGCCCGTTCTCCTTCACCGCATCCGTCAGGTCGTGAAGCGACTGGCGGAAACTGATCTCCTGCTCGGCCGTCGAAATGGCCATCCCGTTGAGGCTCTTGAGCGCGTCCGTCAGCTTCTCGGCCTCGGTGCGCTCGTCCGCCATCTCGTCGGCGGTCATCGAGGCCGCGTCGCCCAGACCAGCCTGCGAGTCCGCCGCCAGCTTCTGCTGGGTGTCGAGCCCGGACAGGGCATCGGAGTACTGGGGCAGCAGGGTGCGGAGCTTCTCCGTGCTGGTGCCCTGCGACTCGGCTTCCTTCGCCATCCGCTGGAACGCGGTCGCGGCGATGTCGGGCGACCCGCCCTGGACCAACTGAGCCAGCGCATCGTCCAGCGACTTTACGTTCTCGCGGCTTTTCTCCAACTCGTAGGAGTCCCCGCCGAGGTGGGTGATCGTGTACAGGGAGTCGCCGACCTTGTCGAGGACGCCGGCGTGCGCGATGCGGGCAACGGAGAAGCCGAACTTGTCCAGGTCGTCGCCGAAAGTCCGCGTCAGTTCCCCGCTGGCCTTGCCTTGAAGGGCAAGGTTGACCAGCGAGTTCGTCAGCTTGGTGACGTTCGGGGGCGCCTCGTCGAAGGCTCGCACCATGGCCCTGACGCCGTATGAGACCGCCGCCATACCGCCGATGACCAGGGTGAGGCGGCCCAGGGACATCATCGCGGCCCGGACCGTCTGCGCGGTCACGCCCATGGTCACCAGGGCCGCCCGGGTCGCAGCGATCCGGGGCAGCATCAGCAGCATGGCGCCGCCGACCAAAGTAGCCGCACCGCCGATGCCGAGGAACCCGGTCACCGCGTGCTGGAGCTCGGGCGGCAGGCCGGTGTACGCGTTGACCAGCCCGGTGACCATCTGCGTCATGCTGCGCAGGCTGTCGTTCGCGGCGGACCCGCCCTCGATGAGCGCGACCTCCAGGGCGCCCTTCAGCCGTTCGACGTCGCCGATGAGGTTGTCGGTCTGAACGGCAGCCATCCGCTGGGCGGCACCGGAGTCGTCCACGCTCTTGACGTACTTGTCGATGCCCTCGGAACCCAGCTCGTACATGATCGTCGCGGAGCGCACGGCGTCCGAACCGAAAATCGTCGCCATCGCGCTGTTGCGCGCCTCCGGCGTGAGCTTGCTGAAGCTCGTCTTCATCCGCCCGGCCAGCTCGGACAGCCCGACAAACTCGCCGGACGCGTCGTAGGCGGAAAACCCGATGGCATCCATCGCGGACTGGGCTTCCTTCGACTGCGGGACGAGTCGCTGCAACATCGTCTTGAGCGACGTCCCGGCGTCGGAGCCGATCAGCGCGTGGTCGGCGAACGCGGCCAGAGTGCCGACGGTGTCCTCGATGGACAGGCCGGTCTGGTGCGCGAGGAGACCGCCCATGCGCATCGCCATGCCGAGCCCGTGAACGTCCGCGGCCGTCTTGTTCGCGCCAGCGGCCAGGAGGTCGGCGATGTGCGTGACGTCCCGGCCCTCCAAGCCGAAGGTGTTCATCGCCTGCGCCGCCGTCACCGCCGCTTCGGAAACCTCGACCTGCCCGGACGCGGCGAGTGCCAGCGCGCCCTTGAGCGCACCGCCGGTGATGTTGGCGACGGACACGCCGGCACGGGCGAGCTCCGCCTCGGCGTCTGCCGCCTCGGTCGCGGTGAAGCTCGTGGTCTTGCCCGCGTCGAGGGCGGCAGCCCTGAGCTGCTTCATCTCGGCGGTGGTCGCCCCGGACACGGCCCGGACCCCGGACAACGCCTTGTCGAATTTCGCGGCGCTCGCGGCGGCCACCGCGAACGCGGCGACCATGCCCGCACCGAGGGCCGCCCCTGCGTTGCCCAGGGCGGCGGTCCGGGTGCTGGCCTGCTGCATGCCCCGGGTGTACTGGCTGATGTCGGCGCGGAGCCGGACGGTGACGGTGCGGACGGCCACGACGGCGTCACCTCCTCTTCGTGCGGTGCTCCAGGTGGACGTGAAGCCCGTCGGTGCTGCCCTTGCCGTCTTGGTGCGCGCGGACGGCCTTAGCCGAGGTCGCACAGGCGTGGCACATGATCAGTTCGGCGCGGTACTCGAACTCGTTGGCTTGGTCAGTCGCTTCGGACCAGGGCTGCCCGCAGTCCGGGCAGGTGTCCGCCTCGACCTCGGCCAGGGCGAGGGCCCACGCCCGGTCCTCCTCGGTCCACAGCGGCTCGTCGGGAGCCACGACGCGGCCGAGGAAAACCGAGCGTGGCGTGGACCACGCCCGTGCGGTTTCTACTTCCCGCCGCCAGCGAGCCCCGCCAGGAGAGCGGAGGCGGCCAGCGAAAAAGGGACGAGGCCGCTCGCGTTGTGGACGTCCCAGGCGGTGTCGAACAGCCGCTTGATGTCGCCCTGGCTGATGACCTCGAACAGCGCCTTCACGTCGTCCTCGGTCATCACCGGGTCCACGGCGGAGGCGGCGATCAGAGCCCGGGGGAACGTCACCGAGTCGAACCCCTCGGCAGGGTCCTTCGACGGGTGGGCGGCCAGCAGGCTGGAGTACGCCTCATCGCCGACGTACCGGAACCGGAACACCGCCTCGGACGCCCGCGCCCGCTTGCGGAGCTTCGCGATCTGCTCGCTGATCTTCCGGGCCGGGGAGACCTCCGTCAGGTCGGAGGGCGTCCAGTCCTCGGACACCGTGAGCAGCTCGGCCTCCAGGCGCTCGATCTCCCCGGCGACCTGGCCGTCGAGGAGGATCGTCGTGCTGCCCTCGCGCGGCTTCGCCTTGGCGAGCAGGGCCTTGATGTCGGGCATCAGGCCACCACAGCGTCGGTCGCGGGCTGGGTGGTCACCTTCATGGGGCTGACGAACTTGGCCACCTCATTCGCCGCCGGGGCGGAGTTGGCCCGCTCGCCGCAGACCATCGGGTAGACCTCGACGTCCTGGCCAGCCGCCCACGCAGTCTCGAAATCGATCCCACGACGGACGACGAGGTAGCCGTTGGTGCCGTACTTCAGGGTCTTGTACGGCGCGTCGTCGGCCGGCGTCGTGCCGCGCTTGAAGGTCAGCTCCGCGTCGTAACCGACCCGGCCGACCGTCTTCGTGTCGTAGCGGGAGGCCAGAGAGTTGGTGTCGACGTCGGCCGTGGTCGGGTCAACCTTGAGCCCGTCCGGGGTGATGCGCGCGGTGTAGTCCGCAGCTGCGGTCAGCTCCGCGACCGTCGGAGCGTTGATGTTCGCGATGCTCGCGGCCCAGACCACGCGGGTCTTGCCGTCGCTGATCAGGTCAGCCATGGGGCCCTCCTTGGGGCATAGAAAAGGCCCCTGTCGGGGCGGGGCGAGAGAGGCAGAGGTGCTGTCAGATGCGCAGGCAGGCGACCGTCACCGACGTCGTGGAGGAGTAGCCCACGGCGCAGTTCCCGGACGTCGGATCGGCGAACAGCTCGGACGGGATCGGTCCGATGAGCTTCTCGCCGGTGGTCGCGGGGACGGTGACGGCGAGGTCGGCCGCGAGCTGGCCGCGCACGCGCGCGGTCGAGGTCAGGGTGACGGTGACCGGGGAGGCCGCCGTGTTCTTCACGTGCAGGAAGACGCGCTCGCCGCAGGGCACCGTGGTGGACGCGGCGGCGGCGCTGTAGGTCGGGGTGAGTCCGGCCAGGCTCACGGCCTGGGGGGTGAGGAGGGGCATCGCGGTCTCCGCTCAGGAAGGGATGGACTGGATCAGGTACTGCACCGGGACGAACCACAGGGGCGGGGTGACGTCGTCGTCCCGGGCGACGGGCGGGCCGCCCTGGTCCTCGGGGCGCCACGCGCGGCGTCCGGCGACCGTCAGCGGCCCGGAGAGTGCCATGCGGACCCGGTCGGCGACCCAGAGAGCGCGCTCCATCGAGCCGCCCACACAGGTCACCTGAACCATGCCGGTGAAGTCGGTGCGGTTGTCGGCGAGGCTTGACCGGACCGCCCGGCCCGGCTCCGGGTAAAGCACCGCGAACTTGTCCGGCGGGGACCAAGTGCCGCCGGGCGTCCCGCCGAGGTACACGGTCAGCCCGGCGTCCACCAGCGCGGCCTGGACGGCGTCGACATGGGGCAGGACGGCCGGTGTCGTCATCTCACCACCACGTCAATCCGCGCTGCTGGATCAGCGCCATCTGTGCCTCGAACGCGGGGATCTCGGTCGCCAGTGCCCGGCCGCCGTCGTTGTGCGGGCCGTTCTTCACGCTGCCGTACTCCAGCAGGTTGCCGAGGGCGCCCTGCGGCATGCGCTTGTCCGGGCCGATGGTGGCGAGCAGCTGGTCGGGGCCGAAGGCGAGCAGATCGAACCCGATGGCCCTCGGGTAGGCCGGCGCGTGCTTCGGCGCGGAGGCGCGCGCGTTCTTCGCCCAGTCCCTTTTGATGTTCAGGGCACCGCGCATCATCACCGCCCGGGTGTCCCGGCGGGCCTGCGGCACCACACGGGCCAGGTGACGCGACAGGCTCCGGATCTCGCTGGTGTCGAAGTCGAAGGCGTTCCGGCCCGTCACGACCGGTCCTCCGTACTCAGCCGCCAGGCGGTGGCCTGCGACCCGTACTGTGCCCCGGTGACCCAGAGCACCAGGCCGGTCATGCGCGGGTCCTCGGCGGCCAGGACGGCGACCCGGGACCCGGGGAGCACCCGCACCCCGGATGGGAGCGGAGTGGACCAGGGCAGGGACACCTCGATCTCCCGGAGCATCACCTCGCGCTCGCCCGCCTGCGCGTCCTCCCCGGACGCTTGGGCCACCGGCTTCACCCGTGCCTGGCCTTCGTACAGCACCGTCTGCGCGCCCGGTACGGTCTCCCCGGTCTCCCGGTCGAACACGTCGTCGCCCTGGGTGTAGAGGCGCACCCGGTCGAGCATCCGCGCCTCGGCAGCAGACCGGCCGCGGGCCAGTGCGTCCGCAAGGCTCACGGGGCCACCGCCCCGGGCACGATGGAGAACGCGCCGCCCCCGCTGTGCGCCGGCCGCAGCTCCTCGATCTCCGACGGCGTCAGGTAGATCTCGCCGGAGCTGCGAGACGAGTCGATCGTGTACGAGTAGTCGTCGATCGTCTCCTGCCGCTTTCCATCCGGGTTCCGCAGGACTCGCAGCACCATCGCGCATGCCACCTTGGTCGAGACGACCGTCGGCGCCGTCCCGTACCGGGGGAACCGGTCCAGGATGACGGCGGTGGCGTCACCGATGAGTACGGGGGCCTGGCGCTCCTCGGTGGGAGTCAGGTCCCGGCCGAGCCGGTCCGCCAGATCCTCCGGAGTCGCCAGGGCCATCCCTACTCCTTCGCGCCGCTGTCGCCCTTGGCGGGCGCCTTGGCCTCGGCGATGCCTTCGTCCTCGGGCAGGGCACGCAGCCGCTTGACCACGGCCGCGTCCGAGGTCTCGAAGGTGCCGCCCGCGAACTGGGCCCACACTCCGGTCTCGTCCTGGAGGGTCAGCCCGGGGTACGTCTTGCTGGTGAACGTCGCCATGACGCTCCTCCTTAGGTGAGGTCCTTGATGAGCCCGTGGTACGTCTCGGGGCCGTACTCCAGGCCGACCTCGCCGTACAGCTGCCACGACTCCTTCGCCCCGGTCTTCGCCAGCTGCTCGGCGAACAGGAGCCCCTTCCCGGGGATCTCCAGCCACACCGGGGCGCACACGGAGAGGTCGACGACGGCGATCTGCCCGGTCGGCATCCACCGGTCGAGCATCACGCCGAACGTCCCGAAGTCGGTGACCAGCGTGTCGACGGCGACGCCACCGATGTTGCGGGTCATGGTCGGCTGGTTGAGGGAGCCGGTTCCGTAGAGGTTCGAGAGGGCGACCTTCTGCGCCGGGCCGACCATGAACACGGTGCTGTCCTGCGGGAGCTTGGCCCCGTTGCCGAACATGCTGGACAGCTGCGCGTCCACGATCGCCTTGCTGATCGCGCGCCCCGTGCCGCCGTTGGCGTTCACGTTGGTCGTGATCGCCGTCAGCAGCCCCCTCGTCTTGCGGGCGGTCGCGTTGTTCGCCGGCTTCGCGTAGGTGCCGGTCAGGAACGACATCTCGACGTCGACCGCCATCGACTCCAGCTCGGTGGTGATCTGCATGGTCAGCTCGTCGTTGACCGGGTTGTCGTCCGCACCGATGTTGATCCCGGAGTACATGCCGGTCGCGGCCTGCCGGGTGTACGACACCTCGATCGCCGAGTGGTGGATCTCCACCACGTTGGACACGTTCGACCGGGACCGGGCGACCGCGGTGGGCGCGTTCGCTCCCTCGACGACCGCGTTGCCGGCGGTCGACGTGCGCCGGTCGACGGTCTGCCACTCGAACTCGACCGACTTGGTCCGCTTCCCGCCGGACAGGCCGCCGATCGCGGACAGGAACGGCGTCTCGGTCGGGGTGACCGTGTAGAGCTGGCCGTGGTAGTTCGGCAGGTTGAAGGTCGTGCCCTGCCCGGAAACTGCACCCATGGGGTTGTCCTCTCAAAAGGGTGAGGGCCCGGCCTGGTGGCCTGCTGCCCTACTTCGTCTTGGTGATCTCGCGGAGCTGGAGCGTCTTGAGCGCCATCGCCCGCCGGGTGTCGCCCGCCTTCTCCGCCTCGGCAACCTGCGCGTCGAGCGTCGGCGTCCCACCAGGACGGGCGCCCTGCGACGGGTCCGGCGCGGGGAGACGCGGCCCGCTGCTGCCGACCGCCCAGTGCGGCTTGCGCTCCAGCAGCCCGTCCAGGGCCGCCTTGATGGCCTCGCCGTCCACGGCACCGTCCTCGGTGAGGAACTCGCCGTTGGCGAGGGCGTCCACCGCGTCCTGCGGGTCCTGGAACCGGCCCGCCGCAAGGGCCTGGACCGACGCGGACACCGCGAGCCGGGTGGCCTGTTCGGCGCGCGTCTCCGCCGCCTTCAGCGCGTCGGCCTGCCGCTCCGCCTCGGTCTTGTCGCGGTCCTCGAACTCCCGCAGCCGCGCGGCCTGCTCGGCGCGTTCCTTCTCCGCCGCCTTCGCGCGGGCCTTCCACTCGGCCAGGGCCTTCTCGCCAGCCGGGCCGAGAGGGGCGTCATCCGTGGACGGTTCGCCCGCCGGTTCCGTCGTCGGTTCGGCCGGCGTCGGGTTCGGCGGGTCGCCCGCCGGTTCCGTCGTCGGCTTGGCAGGTGTGGGTGTGCTCATCAGGTGCTCCCGTTGCAGGAGGTGGTGACCGTCGGCGTTGCGCCGGGGTCAGGTCAGGTAGCCGTACCGCCGCAGCATCTGCACCGCGTCGTCGCGGCTCGTGGCGGTGCGGAAGATCTCTTCGGGCATCAGGCGCGCGGACCTGATGCGGAACGCCCGGTCGACGTCTGGGGTGATCTCCCCGGCGTTGAGTGCCCGGCGGCGTTCGACGTGCCAGTACCGGGAGCCGCGCCGGAGCCCGACCCTGGTGGTCGTCCCCGCGGCGTTCATCCCGCGCCGCGCGTTGACGACCTGGCCCATGTCGGCGCCTTCACGGATCGCGCGGGCCCCGGCTTCGCCGAAGACGCGCCGCTGCTCGGCCGCCGGGAGGCTGTTGAAGTACGCCCGGGGGTCGAGGAACCCCGGTGCCCCGGTGCCCGGCCGGGTGGTCGGGGTGAAGCTGTCCGCGCCCTGGCGGCCCCGCTGGTTGCGGGCGATCAGCGTGGTCGGCAGGTGGATGCAGTCGCACTTCGGATGCCGCTGGAAGCCGGTGTTCCAGCCGAACTCCTTGCCCGCGAGGATCACGCACCGGGCGCACGCCGGAGGCTGCACGACCCGCACGTAGCCCTGGATTGTTCTGCGCCCGGCCATGCCCGTAGCGACCGCACCCCGCCCGGCGTCCGCGACCTGGGTGCTCGTGATCCGGAGCGCCGAGGCCAACGAGCCCCGGGCGGCCTCTTGCGGAGACTGCCCGGCCAGCAGACGGACTTTCCAGTCGATGACCGGCTGGTACAGCAGGGACAGCAGCGGGCGCCCGTCCGACGCGATCCCGGCGAGCGACGACGCCCGGACCGCACCGGCTGCCGCGGTCTCAGCTCCCTCGGCTGCCTGGACCGCGTCGAGGTAGGCGTCGGCCAGCAGCGCCGCCGTGGTCTGCTCGACGGTCACGGCCCGCTCCAGCGCCGGGGCCAGCGCCGTCCAGGAACCGGTGATGTCCCCGCGGTCGATCTGCCGCCACAGAGCCTGCACCCGGTTCGTGGCCCGGCGTACCGCACGCTGCTGGGCCCGATACTGGTCCATGGCGATGTCCCGGACCTCGGTGGTCACCACCGGCTACTCCAGGACCGTGGGGTCGTCCGCCGGCGGCTTCGGCCCGTACTCGGCGGCCAGGTCGCCGCCGAGTGCCCGGTCGAGCGCGTCCTGGTCCATCTGCCGCATCCGCTGCCGCTGCACCGCGGTGTACCCGAGGTCCTCGCGGGACTGCTCGACCGGCAGGATGCCGGCCTGCCTCAACTTCACGACGGCGTCCGCCTTCTGCGCGTAGGTCGGAGTCGCTGGGTCTCGCCAGAGGGTCTCCAGGCGTTGCGCCTTCGGGTCCCAGTCGCCGTCGCGGATTCGCAGCACCAGCCGGTTCATCTGCTCATAGGAGCCGCCGTACGGGCGGTGGCGCCGCTCGGCCCGCTTGATCAGGCGGGTCTCAGCGGACCGGATCGCATCCGCCGACGGTGGATTGTTCGTGTCGAGGCCCATGTAGTTCGGGGGCAGCCCGGCAAGTGACGCGACCAGCCTGGCCAGGAGCTCGGCCGTGCTGTGGAAGTTCGACAGCTGGGCTTCCGGGAACTGGATGACGTCCGCGCCGTCGCCGTCCACCCCAGTCTTCCGGTTCCGCACCGTGGCCCAGATACGGCCGGCCAGCCGCGACCAGGCCGAGACTGGGTTGCCGTCCGCGTCGGTGAAGTCGCTCTCGTCGAACCCGAAAGCAACCCGGCGCGGCATCGCGTGGTACTCCGCCGACACCATCATGTCCGTAGCGATCTTGCAGGCCGCGTCGGACAGCGGGATGACGTCGGCCAGCTCGGACACGCCACCCGGGCTCATCAGCCGCGGGCGGTTCACCTGCGCGACCACCGGGGGGACCTCCAGGCCGTGCGCGTCCCGGTTGGTCTCTCGCCATCCGTTCGCGGTGGTCTGCTCGAACCAGTGCGTGACTCCCGGAAGGTACAGCGCCGCGTACCGGTCGGTGATCGCGTCGGTGATCGGGTCCTGTTCGTGCCAGCGTTTCAGGCCAGCCCGGACCGCCCGGGTGCGCGGGTCCCAGTCCACCTGCATTTGCAACGGGGACTCCACGGTGACCAGCGGGTGGGCCGGGTCCTTCTCATTCGTCCCGACGACCATGAACGACCGCCGCATCACGAGGGCGTCCACGATGCCCTGCTGGGACTGCTCGTCCATCCCGTTGGCCTGCCAGGTGTCCCACAGGTCCTCAGCCGCCGACTCGTCGTCGGCGTACCGGAAGCCCTCGACGTCGAGGCGTTCCTCCAGCGCGTCGACCACCAGCCTCGGCCAGTTGATGACGACCTGGCGGAGCTGCTCGCCCAGTTCCTCCAGCAGCTCCGGGTGGAGGTAGGCGAGCGGCTGCTGACCCTCGTAGTACCGGTTCAGCTCCTCAAGGCCGGGCTTCTGCGCCTCGTGCACCCGGGCCAGGTAGGCCACCCACTCGTCAGGGGTGCGGTCCGACGGCTTCACCTGCTCACCTCCGCCCCATCACGATCATGCGCCCGCTCTTCTTGGGCTTGGCTTGGCCTGCCGCGATGGCGTCCGACGCCGCCTCGTGGGCGAGCACGGAGCACACGGTCAGGTCGATCTTTTGCTGCACGCTGGCCTTGCGAAGTACGTACCGGTTCGACGGCCGCGCGGCCTTCCTCGCGTTGCGGACGTGCGTGGACGTCGTCTCGCACCCGTCGTGCCGAAAGCTGGTCTCCGCCTTGAGCACGTCCGTCAGCAGGGACTCGCACGCCGCGTGCATCTGCACCACCCGCGTCGTATGCCACTCCGTCACCCGCTTCTCCCCGAAAGCCGCCTGCCACGCGGCCACCTCCGACGTCCAGTACGGCGGGTCGCAGTACGCCCGCACCACGTCGAACCGGTCGAACATCTCCCGGAACGCGGTGTCGACCTCCAGGCGGGGCACCTGCCCCTCCCAGTCCGCCGGATTCCACACCGTCGCCAGCCGGTCCGGCCCGTACACCGGGGTGAACTGGTAGCCGTCCAGCGTCTCCGCTCGGATGCCCGTCCAGTCGTCCACGTCCGACCCGTCGAACCCGAGGACGATCCGCGTGCCGTCCGGGACCGCCTGGATGTCCTTGCGGGCGTCCCACCGGTCCTGCTGAATCCAGGCACCCATACCGGCGACGATGCGGTTGCCGAAGAAGCGCTCGGCCTCGGCCGGTTCCTTCTCCAGCAACTCGGCCGCCTCGCCCTCGATGGAGTCGAGGTCGATGTGGGTGGACCCCTCGTAGACGTGCGCGTGGATGCGCCGGCGCTCGGCCTTGTTCGTGTACGACAGGCCTTTCGGCGGCAGCCGGTGGAGGCGGTAGACGTCCTTCGTCTTCGTCTCCGCCGTCTTCTGGGCCACGCTGTTCTCCGACGGGTCCCACCCGTTGGTGGTCTCCATCGACCGCCCTGACATGCCCGCGAGGCCGCGCCGCTGGGTGGTTGCCACCCGCGTCATCTTGTTCGTGTCGGTCCAGATCCCCGTCTCGTCCTGCGGAGCGAACGTGATCGGGTTCCCGAGGCGGGACTGCGCGCTGCTGGTGACGACGTCGATCCGCCCGTCGTTCGGCAGGCGGATGAACTGCTCGCCGACCTTCATCAGTTCGCCCAGCGGGCCGTTCCGGATCATCGCCTGAAGGGGCCGGTAGACGTTGTCGGTCTGGTCCTCGGACGTCGCCGTGATCTGGATCAGAGGCCGGTTCCACGGGCGGCCCATCGGCTCGCCAGGCTCGTACTCGTACACCCAGCCGCACCCGCACCGGTGATCTGAGCACCGGTACCGCTCACCACCGGACGCGAACCCGGCGAAGAGCACCGGCCCGGCCCCCTCGGCGGCCGTGATCCCCGCCGTCCAAGGCCCCTTGCCGCTCTTCTGCGGAGCCACGATCTGCGAGCGCCGGTAGAAGAACGCCGTGGCCAACTGCCCGACCTTCGCCGTCGGCTTGACCCGGTAGTGGTTGACGGTTGCTCGCAGCTGCCAGTCGTACATCTCGAACGGCTGCGGTTCGCTGACCAGCCCGCCGACCGACTCCAGCCAGCAGTGCCGAGCAATCCAGTCCGGGACGATGAAGAGCGTGGGGAAGTCGGTAGGCCACGTCCCGTCGTCAGCCGCTACCACCAGGCACCATGTCCAAGTCGATGTCCTCGTCGAAAAGCGCTGCGGAGATCCCGAGCGTGGCCAGGAACTCACCCAACGCCAGCGCGCCCTCCAGCGCTTCGTCGCAGGACAAACCCAGGTTGCCGATCAGGAGAACGTCGCCGGGCTTGACCAGGACTACACGCTTCTCGCTGCGGGCCATCACGCACCTCCAGCCACAGCACGCAGTCGGGCGCGCGCCGAGTTCGGGGCGGGTTGCACCGGCCCCGCCGGCCGCTCCTCTGTCTCTTCGGCCCGGTCGATCCGCCACCGGTTCGCGCGCATCCCCGGGGTGGTCAGCCCGAGCGAGTCGGACATCTGCCGAACCAGCGTGCCGACGGCCACGGACGCCTCGGCGGACTCGGCCTCGGCCAGCCGCCGGACGTACAGGGCCACTTCGATGTCCTGGCCGTACCGTTCCCACATCAGGGCCTGCGGCATCTGCCACAGGCGTTCCCAGAGCACGTCTTCTCGGTCGGTCTGGTCCGTCAACGGCCAGTCGGGCGTTGCGCCCTGGCGGCCCTCGGCGGGCAGGATCGACCATTCGCCGGCGTCCCGCTCCCGGCGCAGGGCGTCAGGGTCGGGGGCGGGACCGGACCGTGCTCGTGCACCACCCTTTGCCATGTTGATCACTCCTGTTGGTCGCGTTGCGCGACGAGAGCGCCATCACGTTGCGTGACAGCGGAGCATGATCATCGGGGTTCTGAACCTGGCAGACCTGCCAGACACCTCCCCGGCGGTCCTTCTGATGATCTTGATTGGGGTCCCTCCCCAGGGGTGATCATGAGGTGGGATCACTCTGCGTAACCATCGGATGATCAGGCCCCGGCCGGCGGGGTCCAGCCGAGCGCCACCAGGACCTCGCGAGCGCCGGCGCCCAGGGTCACCTCGGCCTCGATGGAGCCGACCGTGCTCACGTCGATGAGCTGGAGGTCGACCTCCAGTTGCGGCATGGTGCCGGCCAGGCCCAGCGTCAGGGTGCAGCCGCGGGCACCCCTCGACAGGTCGTGTCCATCGATCTTGAGGCTGTGCGTGAAGCCCTTGCTGCCGATCTCCACCTGATGCGTGCTCACTGTGCGGCCCACCCTCCTGGTTGGTGCTGTGCCGTCTCGCTGCTGTGGCACGGCTGGCACAGCCCGCGGCCCCGCTTCGGGTCATCAGGGTCGAGGCCTTGGCGGACCAGGTCGCGCCGGTCGAATGGCCAGTGGTCGGCGTGAACGGACGGCTGCCCGCACGGACTGCCGTGCCCGTGCGTTCGCTCGGTGCACACACACTGCGGGTCCCGGGCCAGGACGGCGGCACGGAAGCGCCGCTCGTGCCGAGCGCCGTAGCCGCGCTGTCGTGCGCTGCCTCGTCGCTGCTCGGCCTCGCGCCGATGGTCGTCGCACCGGCCGCCCTGGTCGGTGTACTGGGGGCACCCAGGGGTGGAGCACACCCGCCAGGTAGAACGTCTGGCCACGTGATGCACCTCCGTCGCCGTAGCGTGTCCCCCTACCGAGGGGGTTGTTGTGGCTGCTGGTCGTGCTGATGGTGCGGTGGGTGTCTTCGTGGTGGGTCTGGTCGTGTTCATGGGTGGGGTGATGACCGGGTTCACGGTGTGGCCGCTCGTGATCGGCGGCCTGCTGATGTTCGGGGCCGTGGCTGCGACGGTGCGGACCCGGAGGACTGGTCCAGCACCGGAGGTCACGTTGCGCCCCGGCGGGGACAAGCGCCCGTGGCACCGCAAGCACTGACGCGTGGAAGGCCCGGCCGCAACGGGGGGATGCGACCGGGCCGGTTCGTGGGGGAACGCGAAAGGCCCGCCGAGTGGGCGGGCCTGAGCTTGGACATGCGGGTCCGGAGTCATTGTGACACCCGGTCATTGATCTTTCAAGCGGCTTGGCGTGCGGCGAGGATCTGCTCGACCTCGTCCAGGTCGACGAGCGCACGGCCGCGGTAGTCGTGGCCGTGGCGGGTCAGCTTGCCGCGCTGAATCCACTTCCGCATCGTGGCGGGCTTGACGCCCATGCCGAGCTGGGCTGCTGCGGTGTCGACGAGTCTGCTCACGAGTCCAGGATGCCAGTGGTGGGCGGAAGCGTGGGCAGGTTAGCCGGCGGCGGGCCTTGTGCGTCGAGCACCTTCTCTATGTGCTCCTGAAGCTCGGGACCCGCGTAGAACCACTCGCGCTGTCCGGGCACGAGGAGCGACCGGAACTGCCGGTGCAGCTCGGCCTCCTTCGCGTGGCTCCCTGGCTCGATGGCCAGGATCTCCTCTGGCAGCAGGGCGGCCATGCGTGCTTGCAGATTGATCGTGGTTCCGATCTTCACCATGGCGCCGCGCCGCACGTAGTAGATCGAACCGTTTGGGTTTTCGCGGGCCGATTTTCGGCGGGGTGCGGGCACCTGATTGCTGAGCCGTTCGTGGCGGGCCCTGCCGAGGCGGATGGCCATGCGGACCGTGTCGTCGTCGGGGGCGGCAAGGTTCCTGAGCTCCCCGCCGATGCGCCCGAGTTCGAGGAGAATCTCGGTGAGCGCAGGGTCGTGGGGGTCGATGAGGGCTCCTGCCAAGGCGAGTTGCTCCGCCAGCGGGGCAGCTTGCGTATCGGGCCCCCAGAGGTGGCCACGATGCTCCTCGTACACATCGACTCCTATTCAGCATGCCTACCACCCGAGTCCAGGCGGTCACTGTCGCACGTGCTTCTGACAGTTGAGGGGCCGAGGAGGAGCACGTGCTTCGTACCTCCTACGGGCTGCATGGCGTCCAGCTACGTTGCGTCCATGAAGATCGCTCTGTTCGTCATTGGAATACTGGCCGCCTTCGCCACAGGTGTCGGGGGCGTTCTGGCACTCATCTCGCTTGCGAAGCAGGCGAACGAGGCCGATCGCCCCTCCACGGTTGAGGACGTTGCGCAGATACGGAAGGTGGTCCTGGGGGTGGACGCCAAGGTGAAGTGGGTGGCGTGGCTGACCCTGCTCAACGCCTTCCTCAGTCTCATCCTGGCCTTCTCCGTACTCCAGAGCTGACTCGTACACACCGGTGCCCCACCGTCGGGGGATTGTGGCGGTGGGGCACCGGTGTGGATCGGGCGGCCGTCAGGCGGCGTGGATGTCCTGGCGGGCCGGGGTGACGGTGATGTGCGCCCCGTTCGCGTGCCGTTGCACGGTGACCGTGTCGCCGCCGTTGTTGTCGTTGTTGTTGGCGGGCTGACCTGCGACAACAACGTTCGTCAGGGGGCCCTTCTGGGCGGGGAGGGGGGCGGGGATGCTGCCGCCGCGGACGCCGGTGGAGGAGCCGCGCCCGCGCATCCTCACCGCCTCGACCGGTACGCCCGCCTTTCCGAGGGCCTCGCGGACGAGCTCGGGGGTGGTGTCGAGCGCCTCGGCGAGGGCGGTGATGTGGGCATGCGGAGTACCGATGCGGGCGAGGGTCTCGTGAAGGTCGCTGAGGGTCGGTCCGGCGGGCGCCGGGGGCGCCTCGGGGAGCGGTGTCTCCTCCGGCGAGTCGTCGTCCTCGGTCGGCTCCTCAGCCGGGGCCGCCGACTCGGGCCTCTCCTTCGGTGCCCACTCGGGGTGGCCGATCCGGTACGCGGCAACGATCCAGACTGCGGCGGCCGGCCAGAGGAGCCAGCGGGCGGAGGGCGACTGGACAGCGTGGCCGAGGGCGACGAGGACCCCGCCGCCGACCTTCCGGAGGATCAACGCGCCGCCGACGAGCAGAGCAACACGGAACGCCCAGTTGAGCCCTTCGGCCTCTCCGAGCCAGTCACCGATGTTGCCCTTCCATGCCCGGCCCTTGCGGAGGAGGCGCTCGGCGAGCTGCCGGGCACACACGAGGCAGATCCTGCTGGAGCCGATCGCGATTCGTTCGGCGGCGGCGCGGAGCCACTGGGCGGTGGTCTGGTCCTCGCTCACAGCATGCTCCCGAGGTCGCCGTGGATGAGGCCGTCGAGGGCCCAGGCCCCGAGGTCGTTGGCCCCGGGGACGACAAGATTGCCGACCATGGCGAACACGCCGGTGCCGATGCCGATGAGGACGCCGACGACCACGCCCTTCTTCCACTTGCCCGTGGTGGCCTTGCCGAACTTCTTGCGGAGCAGCCACAGGACGATGACGAGCGCGGTGACGACGAGGGCGCCGTACCCGTCGAGGCTGGGTGCGCTGCCGGTGGCAACGGTGGGTGCGCTCTGGCCGGTCATCCACGACATGACGGTTCCGCCCACGGTGTTGCCGCCCCAGCGGAGGAACCCGGCGCCGTAGCCGAGGAGCCCGGCGGGGCAGGCGACCGCAAGGGTGCCGAAGGCGACGCCGAACCAGAACGGGATCAGGGCCCGCGGGTCCTTCGCCTTGCCTCCCCCCTCGACCGGGGCGCCACCCTTCTTGCCCCCTCCCCCGGCGGTGGCGCCGCGCCACCACGTGACGTGCTCGACGGCGAGGAGTGCGAGGCCGACGGCGAGGCCGGCAGAGGTGATGGTGGCCGAGGTGGCGCCGCTGAGTCCGGCGGCGAGGGTGACGCTCATGGGCGAACTCCGGTGATGAGGTAGGTGATCGTGGTGACGGGGAGGGCGATACCGGGGCCGAGGATCGTGGTCCAGAGGGCGGTCCGGGCCGCGAACGCCCGGATCTTCGGGGCCCACAGATCCGGGTCGGCGTGGGCGGCGCGGATGCGGTGCGCGTTGTCGGCGACGGCTGCGACACCGAACGGCACTGCGGCGATGACCCAGGCGCCTGCGAGGGCGTCGGCGTCGCGGACGGCCTGGAGGACGTCGGACCAGAGGCCGGTCGTGGGGAACGAGCAGAGGATGCAGGCGGCGTTGTAGCCGAGGCGGAGCCGCCTCCACCACGGCGGCCCGGGGGCGGGCTCGGGTTGTGCGGGGAGCCAGGCGGACGGGTCGATGTGGATGGTGATGTCGATCGGCGGCGGTACGGCGACGGGCGCCGGCGGCGGGGGGCGCCTCCACCACTCGCCTCCGGGGGCCGGGATCGGAGGGAAGACCGGCGGCGCGGGGGGCGGGGGCGGCGGGATGCTGCCTCCGGGGAGCGGGGCCCCAGCCGGGATGATCCGGCTCGGGGTGATGGGTTCGGGCATGTGGGTCCTCAGCGGAGGAGTGCCGCGGTGAGCGCGGCGGCGGTGAGCAGCAGGGCGAGGGTGGCGCGGAAGCGGGGCGTCTCGCCGGAGAGGAGCACGACGAACGCGACCACAGAGCTGACGGCGGCGACCGGGAAGAACAGGGCCAGGGCAGTCACAGGAAGCCGCCCTCCATGTGGTCGTCGCCCTGGGGCTGCTCGGACTTCTTGGCCTCGCGGGACAGGACCGTGCGGACGTAGGCCCGGTCGGTGCTGATCTGGTTGATGCGCTGGACGCGGTCGACGATGTCGGCGTGCGTGAACCCGGGGCCGAGGGCGGCAACTGCGGCCATGATCGCCTCGGCCTTGGTGAGGGCGGGCACGGGCGTGACCTGCGGCGCATCACCCGTATCAGCGTCCGCATCATCGCCCGCGTCATCCGCATCATCGCGGTCGACGGTGATGCGCTCCGGCTGGTCGTGGAGGACCAGGGCGACCTGGACCGCGTCCACGATCACCCCGTAGGTGACGAGGAGCGCGGCCAGTTCACCCGGGGGCATATCAGGCTGCGCATCATGTGCGACACGGATCGCGTCAGCCGGGTTCATCGAGGAGAAGCGGGGCCGCAGCGCCTCGGTCGCCGAGTGCCGGACAGGCAGCGCCGGGGGCTCAGGCTCGCTCATGATGTGCGCGATGGCCCGCTTGCGGACGGTCTTCCCAGCGAGGTGGGGTGCCAGGGCCCAGGCCCAGCCGCCGAACGCGGGGAGCCTGTACGGCTGCTCGGCGCCCCGTTCGGCTCGTGCGGCTGCCCGCGGCCCGGCCCAGGACAGCTCGGAGAGCAGCAGCAGGCCGATGGTCGGGATGGCGAAGAGCAGCGCCGCCGGGACGCCACCGTCGATCAGGTCAGCGTGGAACCGGTTGAGGTAGACCGACACCCCGGCCATGCCGAACGCGGTGAGCCGGGCGCCGAACGCGGACCGGCCGGCGGCGGACGCCTCGGACGCGAGGTGCAGCGCGACGTAGGCGATCCCGTCGAAGACGGCGAAGACAGCGACCGCGATCGGCTTGGGTGCGTCGTAGTGGCGGGCCACCGCGTACAGCGACCAGCCGGTCGTGGCGAGCGCGGCCAGGGAGACGACCGCCTTGGCGAGGCGCGGCCCGGCGCCCGGAGCGGGGCGCCTCATCGGCCGGCCTCCTTGTCGAGGGAGGCAACCAGGGTGCGGAGGCGGTCTTCCAGGGCGACGGCGGCACGCACCATTGCGTTGTGGTCGTGGATGTTCGCGGTGGCCTGCATGGCGAGCGTGTCGCGGGCGAGTTCCAGGGCCATATCGAGCGACGGGACCCAGGTGTCGCCGTCGGTCGCCGGGTCGAACAGTGGGTGGTAGGCGTCGCTCATCGCAGCCCCCTGACGATGCTGTGGAGGCGCAGGGCGTAGGCGTCGGGGGTTTCCCCGGGGTGGATGCTCGGGAGGGCGCGGGCGGCGGTCTCGCAGACCTGGGTGGCGACGACGTCGGGCAGGCCGTGGGTGATGACGAGGGCGGCGCCGTAGAGGCACGCGTCGACCGCGTCCAGGGTGACCGGGGCGAGCGGGTCCTCGGAGAGGAGCGCCGAGGCAACCGCGGTGAGGATCTGCTGGGGGCGGGACGGTGTGGTGAGGAGCTGGTGCAGCTCGGTGTCGATGCTCACCGGGCACCGCCGGTGGGGCGGGTGCTGCGGGTGACGCCGGCCTCGGTGGCGCAGACGGTGGTGGTACGGCCGTCGCGCTTGGTGATGGTGCCGACGGCGAGAATGCGCCGGTCGGGCGGGGTGCTGCTCTGTGCAGCGGGCATGGCACGATGAGCCATAGCCGTCTCCTTGGTCGTATCAAGGTGGGCGGTAGGAGCCGGCCGCGTTTGCGCGCGTCCGGTGTCCCGGGTAGCAGCCCCTCGGCTTGGCGGTGGAGTCGCCTTTGCCGGGGGGTCTACTTGTTGCTCGGGTGTTCTGTTGTTGAGTCCGTGGGCAGTGGAGTCGCCCCGTACTCGCGGATGGATCTGCGTACTGCGCTTACGTCGATGCCGACGGCTCGCGCCACGGCGCTCTTCGTTCCGAGTTCCGCCACCCCGTCTTGCAGGGCTGCGGCCCGTCTCCGGGCGCTGGCGGACATCTCTTCCAGCAGGTCGCGGTGTCGCTGTTGCTCGACCTCGAACCGTTCGCGCCAAGTGGAGTTCGGCACGAGCAACACTCTATAGGACACCAGTGTCCCAGGGCAAGCGCTATGCGGCATTCGAGGCCGCCGCGTCCTCGTCGATGAACGCCTTCAGCCCGACCCACGTGGCCGGCGGGTAGGTGCACCCGCACCAGTCGCACGTCACCACCCGCTCGCCCTGGCCCAGCCGGAGCACCGCCCCGCACACCGTCCCGTCCTCGTGCTGCGCCGGGCAGCGGCCGATGCGCGTCCCCCGCTCGCTGGCAGAGCTGGGGCTGATGACCGACCGGACGTCACGGGCCAGGTCGCGAATCTCCGCCGCGAACACCCCAGCCTGCGGCCAGGACATGGCGATCCACGGCATGTGCCCGATCAGCTCGGCGGCGGCGCGCTGCACCCGCCCGGTGGCGGACCCGGTACGGACCCGGGGCGGACGGGCACGCTCCTCGCGGACCGCGTCGACCCAGGACTCCAGCGGGGCGAGCATCCCATCGGTGAGGCGGAGGTCGAGAACGTCCTCGCGGACCGGCAGCGGCGCCCACACCGGCTTCGGGCCGCGGACACCGAGCGCGCTTCCCCCGGAGGGGGCGAGGACGTCCTCCAGCGCGGTGTACAGCTCGGGCAGGCACTGGAGCCGCACCAGGGTCGCGCGGGCGCACACGGGGCAGAGCTGGCCGCCCTGGGCGTCGCGGTCGGTGCAGTGGAGGCAGAGGATGACGGTCACGGCGGGCTCCATGGGCGTGCGGTGGGACTCGGGTGGTGGTGCCGGCCGGGACGACGGCGGTGGTCGTCCCGGCCGGCGGGTGGTGGTGGGTCAGGTGGTGGGCGGCTGCGGTGCGTCGAGCGCGGCCCGGAGGTAGTGGGAGCAGCAGGTGCCGATCGGCCCCCAGTCGAGGAGGCGGCGCACCCGGGCGAGCGTGGACTCGGTAGTCCGTGCCCGGTCGATCTCGGCGGCAGTGTTGGCGGTCTCCTGCTCGTGCGCCGCACGGTGCTCGACGGCCCCCGCCTCCAGCTCGGTGATGCGCGCCCGGAGTGAGGCGGTGAAGCGTTGCTCCTGCCCCATCCACCCCATGTAGGCGTCGCGGTCGCCGCAGAGGCGTTCGATGCCCTCCCCGCGCGCCTCGGCGCGGAGGCGGGCGGACGTCCAGGCGGTGCGGTACCGGTCGCGCTCGGCCTCAGCGGCCCAGGCGGCGCGCACCGCACCTACGTAGGCGCGCTTGTTGCTCTCGCAGACCGCCTCCAACGTGTCGATCCGGTCGTACAGCGCGTCGAGTTGGTCGCTGGTGAGGTCGTCGAGCGGGATGCGGTCGGGCCCCGAGCTCGCGGTGGCCTCGGGTTGCTGCGTCTCGTCGGCCAGGCGGCGGGTCGGGTGCCAGTGCGACGTGTCGGCGTCTCCAGGGAGGCGTGGAGCGGTGTCGCACTCTCCCGAACGGGCGTGGAGCCAGCTCGGCGAGCACTCCGTCCATCCGGCCTCTCGGAGCACGGCGCCCCAGTCGGTGGGCGCGGGCAGGACGGCGAGGACCGCGTCGGCGCGGCTGTACGCGTTGGCGCGCACGGTCGCCAGGATGCCGCTGTGCTCAGGAGCCTTGCCGCGATACGCCCAAGCGACGAGCGCCTGGGCGATCCGGTCGCGGAGCCCAGTGTCCGGCACGGTCTCGTTCCAGCCGATGGGCTGGTCGTCGGCCGGCTGCTCGTCGACGGCCTGGACGAGCGCACGGGCGGCCAGGGCGAGCTGCTCGCGCGAGTACTCCTGCTCGGCGTCCGCGTGCGGGTCCTCAACCCGGGCGTAGTGGGTGGCGCTGATGACGCGCAGCGCGGCCTTGATGACGTTGTCGTACTCGTGGTCAGTGGTCATCGGGGTGTCTCCCTGGTGGTGTGGCGGGATGTGGGTGGGCGGCCGGCCCGGATTGCCCCCGGGCCGGCCGTACTGCGTGTCACGCGGCGATGTCGTCCTGGATGGCCTGGCGTTCGCGGCGGATTCGGTCGTCGATGAGGTGGCCGCTGGTGATGCACCCATGGACACGGCACTCGGCGTGGATGCGGCTCTCGGGTTCGCGCCCGTGGCCAAGGAGGAATGCGACCTGCCCCGGGGTGCGGCGTTGCCCGTCGACGAAGAGGCTCGTCCCGTTGTAGATCCACCGGGTGTGACCGTCGTCGTCGACCTTGATGCGTGAGGTGAAGTACTCGTCCAGCGGCGGGCGGGGCGCCGGCACCACCTCGTCCCAGGAGAGGGACGGATTCGCGGACCGCCTTGCCCGGGCGGTGCGCCGTTCGTGGATCGACAGCCCGCCCCATACCCCGTTGTCGTCACCGATCTCCAGGGCGAAGTCGCGGCACGCGATGCGCACCAGGCAGGTGGCACAGGTGGCCTTTGCTTCGGCCGTGGCCTTCGTCGACCGCCCACTGCCATACACGGGGAAGAAGATCCGCGGGTCCGCGTCGCGGCACGCCGCGTCGTCCCGCCAGAACAGGCTCGTCATGACGCGGTCCTCCAGCTCTTCGCGATCCGGGCGCGTTCCTGCGGGGTGTGCCCGCCGAGGACGCCATGGCGGCTCGACGCGGTCAGGTCGCCCTCGGTGGCGAGCGCCTCGGCGAGGCAGGCCCGGCGGACGGGGCAGCCGACGCAGATCCGCTTTGCGGCGCGGGCGACGTCGCCGTGCCCCTTCTCGGGGAAGAAAATCTCGGGGTCGGTCTGTGCGCAGATCGCCTGCGAGTCGATCTCGGCGCGGGCGGTGGTCTTGTTCATGCCTTCCTCCGTGGTGTGATGGGCGTGAAGGCCGGGCCTGGTAACGACAGGCCCGGCCTTCACGCGGCTGAGACGAGCAGGGCGTCGAGGATCAACGCGGCATGGTCCGTGTCGATCAGGTCCGCCACCTCACCGGCGGTGGCCCGCTGCGGTACCTCGATGCCCCTGCGCCGACACAGGCCGAGCTGGCGAGGGCTGGGCCGCCCCGCACGCCAGCGGGCCTCGCGGTTGACGAACGCCTCCGGGGCAAGCACCCGCGCCTGCTGTTCCAGCCACGCCAGCGCGTCGCCGAGCGGCCGGGCCACGTCCTCGCGGGGTTGCTGAACACCGCCGTCGGCCGTCCAACGCCGCATCCGGTAGAGGCGGTCTCCCGGCTCTCTGGCGAGGAACAGGAGCATCGCGGCCGAGGCGCGGATGAACCATGTGCCCGCGGGCGTGCGCAACCAGCAGATGGACGACCCGCCGAACAGGTTGATCTCCTCCGCCCTGACCTGCGCGGCCAGGGCGCGCTGCTTCTCCGCGGCCTGGTGCACCTCGGCGATCTGGCGCAGGCTCTGCCCCTCTTTGGCCTGCCCGATCTCCCGCTCGGTGAGGTCGACCATCGAGGCCAGCTTGTGGCGGCTCGCGGCGCCCATGACGTCGAGCAGCAGGGCGTCCTTCTTGCCGGGCGAAGGGCGCAGGCCGCGACCGACCATCTGCACGTACAAGCCGGGGGACTTAGTCGGGCGGGCGACGACGACGCAGGAGGTGTGCGGCGCGTCGAACCCCTCGGTCAAGACCTGGCAGTTGGTGAGGACCTGGACCTCTCCGGCCTCGTACCGGGCGAGCGTGGCGCGCCGCTCGTCCCGGCCCATGTCGCCCCAGACGGGGGCTGCGCTGATACCGGCCGCCTGTAGCGAGGCGGCAGCACCCTGCGCGGTGGCAACGGTCGGGGTGAAGACGACACCGGGCCGGTCGGCCGCGTGGTCGACGTATGCCTTGGCGATGGCGTCCAGGGCCCCGGAGTCCTCCAGCGCCTTGCCGAGCTGGCCGTCGACCAGGTCGCCGCCGCGGGTTTTCACCTTGTTCAGGTCGAGGGTGTCGACGGTGATGGACTTGCCTCGGACGTCGCAGAGGTAGCCGTCGCTGATCATGTCGAGGATGTCCATGCGGAAGACGACGTCGGTCCAGACCTCGGCCAGGCCGCCGTCCGTGCGGGTCATGGTCGCGGTGAAGCCGGCCGTGGGTACGCCGTTCCAGGCACCGAAGTGCCGGAGGACCTCCATGTAGGTGCGGGCCGCGGCGTGGTGGCACTCGTCCACGATGATCAGCCCGATGTCCCGAATGGCTTCGCGCCGGCGGGCGACGGCCAGGGTCTGGACGCTGGCGACGATGACGTCGGCATCGTGGTGGTCGTCGCGGGCGGCCTTGACGATGCCGACGCGCAGCAGCGGGTCGACGGTGAGCAGCTTGGAAGCGGCCTGCTCGATCAGCTCCTCGCGGTGGGCGATGACGAGGACGCGTCGGCCGCCGAGGCTGTCGAGCATCTGGTGGGCCAGAGTGCTGAAGACGACGGTCTTTCCGGCGCCGGTGGGCAGGACGACGGCCAGGCGGTTCGTTCCGGTGGCCCATCCCTTGCGCAGCGCCTCAATGGCGTCGAGCTGGTAGGGGCGAGGGGTGAAGGCGGTGCTGGTCACGGTTACCTCGTTTCGGGTTGCTGGGCGTTTGCGGGGAGTGCGGGGACCTGGCGGAAGCTCTGCGGGGACTTCCGCCAGGTCCCCGCAGTGGCATTGATCAGCGGTTTTGCGGGGATGCGGGGACTTGCGGGGACTTGGAAAGTCCACTGATGTCGAGAAGCTGTTGAGCTGTTGCGCGATGACACACAGCGCATGTGACGTCCGATGTATGTGAGACGCGCGCGGTATATGGGGGAGTGGGACGAGCTCCCGCAACTCCCCGCGTCCCCGCATCGGCGCAGGTGGCCCGCTGCGCGGGGACCTCTCCAGGTCCCCGCACAGGTCCCCGCAGAGTCCCCGCACTCCCCGCAGGACAGCGGCTCATGACTCATGCCGGCCGGTGCCGCGGTCGGCATGGACGTCGACCCGCCACAGGTTCTGCTTCCGGTGGCTGTCGACAACCATCACGACCTTGTGGACGCCGAAGTAGCGGCCCGCCCTCGCCTTGAGCCAGATGCCGAGCTGGTTCGCCGAGGGCGGCTCGTCACCCTTGCGCGGCACGTGGTTGGGCAGGCCCTTGATGACCGCGCCCGTCGCCAGCGGCTCGGCCCCGTAGGTCTCGCGCCACATCTCAAGGAAGAGCGACCACTCCTGCTGCTCGTCGTCCTGGTTGCGGGCGTCAGCGCTGTCGGCCATCCAGCCGTCGACACCGAGGTAGTGCAGGAGGCCCGCCATCATGGAGGCCCACTCGCTGTAGTCGCCCTTTCGAACGCGGATGACGGGAGCCCCGGCGGCCAGCCAGGACCGGACGAGCGTGACGAGCGCAGCGACCAGCGTGGAGGCATTGGTGCGTAGCCAGGGGCGAAGGTCACCGACGCGGAACCCGTCCCGCTGGTCGGGGTCGGGGCAGTCCGGGTCCAGCCGCACCCACAGGACTCGGCGGCCGTTGTCGCCGCCGGTGCGCAGCGCGTTGCCGGTGGCGATCCACAGCCGGTCATTCCGCATGGTCACCTTGCCGGTGGCCCCGAGGATCCGGTCGCCCCAGTGCTCGCCGGTGAGGAGAGCGGAGAGGATCGGCGTCTTCAAGACGAAGCCGTTCGGCAGGTTGTCGAACACGACAACGGGCGAGCCGGTGCCGTACAGCTGCGTCGTGATCGACTTTCGGAGTTCGGTGTCGTTCTCGGGCCAGGCCGTGTCCGCCGTGCCGTAGCAGTACTTGAAGATGTCCTTCAGCAGGGTCTTGCCGCTGCCGGCCGCCGTCGCGGTGATGGCGACCATCTGGGTCGGCCCGTGGAAGTAGGCCCGCACGATCGGGGTGAGCAGCGCGCCCAGGAAGTTGGCCTTGTCGCTCGGCTCCACCCATGGGAAGTCGCAGAGCAGCTGCCCGAGCACGATGTCTTTTGCCCGCTCCAGGCTGTCCTTGGTCACCTGCGGCTGCAGGCGGCGCAGCGGCACCCGAGGCTCCAGGTAGAGGCCGGTGGCCCGGTCATACCCGGGAGACTCCAGCAGGCTGCCGTCGGGCCGGATCACAGGAGACGTAACGACCCCGCGCAGCGTCGGCAGCGGCCAGTCCTTCCGTCCGAGGACCGTGGCGCAGCTTTTCGGCATGAGGAGCTCCCGGTGCTCCTCCATCTGCTCGGTGACAGGGTTGCGCTTCACGACGTAGCTGGAGACGTGGTCGGCGAGGTACGCCCGCAGGTTGTCGGAGGCGAGCTGCTGCACCACGGGGTCGTCGTTGTCGTCGCGGTATACCCAGCACGGGCCGCCGGACCGCTTGTAGAGGTCGGGCAGGCGGCAGTCCTTCATGAGGGCGAGGACACCGTCGATGCCGTCGGCCTCGTTCGTGATGTCCAGCTCGGGGCGGGCCGGGACGGCGCGCAGCTGCGGGCCGCCCTCGAACCCGTCCTGCGGGTCGGGTTCGTGGTCTGGGTCGAGTGCGGAGGAGCCGTCGGCGAAGTGCTGCTGCTGCGCTGGCACGGAGGAGAGGCGGCGGCGCACGGGGGCGCTGCCGTACCCCTGTTCCCGGAGGGCGGCGGCGGCCGCCTTGTGGTTCCCCCCGTGGTGCAGCTGCGCGTACGCCCCGAACTTCGAGTAGGGCGTCTCGGCGGTGAACTCGCTGCTGGTGGTGAAGACGTACAGCCGGTCGGCGTCCCCACGGCCCGTGGTGGCCTTGACCCCGCCTTTCCCGTCGGCCCACCCCCAGTAGGTGGTGTTGCCGCGCGTGGTCACCGGGACGAAGGTCCCGTTCAAAATCGTCCCCCAGTCCGACCGCCGCTCGAAGTCGTCGCCTGGGCGCAGACCGCCGTCGGGCAGCGGCGGCAGCGCCTTGCCGACCGCCTTCGGGGACTCGGGCTTGGGGAGCGTGTCGACCATCCGGCAGACCTCGTGGATGGCGTCCAGACGCTCGGCGCTGACGGTGGGGATGCTGGCGGGGGTGCCGCTGGTACGGAGGTAGGGGCGGCCGGTCGCGTGAACGGCTCCTCCGCTCGGCTCAACGAGCCCGTACCCGCCCTCGCCGCGCGTCTCGATCTGCACGCGGATGATCTGGCTGCCGGGCCTCTCTGCCAGGCGCTGCTGTTCCTCCGGCGTGTACTCCTCCGGGCGTGCCAGCCGACTCGCCAGCTTCGTGTTGGGGCGGACGGTGCCGCCGTCGACGCGAACCCGGAAGTGCCGGCCGCCGGACGGGGACGTGCTGGCCCACCCGGTGAGAATGGCGTGCCACTCTTCGCCGAGACCGGATGCCTCCATGACCTCGGTGACCTCTTCGAGGAGTCCCTCCTCGATGGCCGTGCCCTCGAACTCGATGAGTTCCACGCCGCCGGATACGGCTCCGTAGACCACCGCGATACCGGCGTTCGTGGCTGCAGGGAACCACCGGTCGTGCTCGGCCGGGGTCGAGCGGGTCACCTTGTACGGCGTCCACTTGACGGAGGCGGCCTTGCTGCCGTCGGCCTTGATGGGGAGTACGCACAGCCCGGCGTTGTCGTACTCACGGGCTGCTGCCCGCAGGTCGGGCGTCTGCGCGTCGATCACTGGTTCTCCTGAAGTGCGGGGCAGACGGAGCGATGGGTGTCCCTGACGGTCGCGGTGAAAGCCGCGACGGCTGCGGGGCCGGTGACGACCTCGCTGCGGTGGTTGCAGCGGACGCACTCGTAGCGGGCACGGGGCGGGCGGCGGTTGTCGCCGCGGTCGTTACCGAAGTCCACGAAGAGGGCGGCCACGACCTGCTGGGCCTGGGCCGGACGGCCGGGGGCGGTAGCCACCCCGGCCGTCGCGGCAGTCAGGGGTTCAGTCACTGGCGGACCACACCCGTGGTGGCGTACTCCGCCCGCTTGTCGGCGCGCCGGGACTGCCAGTCGGCGCCCGCGTCGAGCGCGGGGCGGTCGAGCCCGACCGCGTTGTCGTACGCCGCCTGGAGCGTGACGAGCCGGGCCCGGAGCCCCGTGTTCTCGGCGCGCTCCCGGGCGACGGCGCGGATCACGCGGTGGAGGCGAACGGAGACCCGGCCCAGGGCGAGGACGGTGCGCGCGTGGGCGCCGGTCGTCATCAGGGCGCGCTGTCCGAGCCGGTCGGCGAGCTCCGCGTGGTGGCGGCTGCTGTACCGCAGGCCCCGGGCGTCGCCCTCCAGCTCGGTGATCCGCTCGGCGCGCCGTGCGGCGAGCGCCTCCAGCTCGGCAATGCGCTGGCTCTTCTGTCCGAACATCAGATGGCTCCGATCGTGTGTGCGGCGGCGGTGAGGATCCCCGCCCACATGGCGAGGCTGATGGGGAGGGCGATGAGGCAGCCGACTCCGGCCGGCGGCGCCTGGTCGAAGGACGCCCTGTCCTGGAGTTCGCGCTGGCTGTGGCCGAGTCCGTCCTGCCGCGGGCGGCGGTGCTCGCCGCCGAAGACGCTGCGGTCAGCCACGGCGGGCACCGCCGATCAGCTGGGCGAGCTGGATGATCCGGGCCACCGGGTGGTGGTCGTCGAGGACTGCGACGACCAGCGCGGCACCGCAGCCGTACGCGGTGCCCGCGGCACCCGTGATGAAGAGGACCGTGGTCACGAGGCGGTCACCTCGGTGGCGTCCTCGGCGGGCCAGCTCACCGGCAAGCCGAGGGCCTGGGAGAGCTGCCTCCGCGCCTCGGCGTGGCCCGTCCAACGGAAGTAGTCGTGCTCCCCGTTTTCGCGGGGCTCCCGCAGGTGGGTGACGTACTCCGCGCGCTGGGCGCAGAACGCGGCGACCTGTTCGGCCTGCGCCTCCAGTTCGGCGACCTTGTTGCGCAGCTGCTGCACCTCACCGCTGAGCGGCGGGCGGACGGCGCCGCGAGAGAGCTTGTCGGCGAGGCGGAAGGCGAACTCGCTCCGGTTCCGGGCCTCGCGGTTCGACGCGCCCTCCTCGCGCCCCTTCTTCACCAGCCACTCGATGATCTGGGCGTCCCGGTCGGCGACGACGGTGTTGACCCGGTCCCGGAGTCTGCGCCGGCCGCGCTTCGCCGAGGCGAGCGCCAGCCGGAGGCGCGCGTTGTCCTGCTCCTCCTCGTACCGGGCGAGGTTTGCCCCGGTGAGGTCGGCGTACAGCTGGCTGCTCTCGGTGCTGAGCCGGTCCATCGCCGCGAGCATCAGCAGCGTGGCGCGCGCCAGTTGAGCGCCGGAGTCTGCGACGCTCGCGGTCAGGTCGTCGGGCTCCGCCCAGCGGTCGCCCCACATGGAGACGATCTGCTCGGCCAAGAGTTTGAGCACGGTCGGCGACGGGGCGACGTCCAGGCCGACGGCGCGGGCGTCCTCCTCCGAGCAGACCTGGCGGTCCGGGCCCCAGGGGAACGTGGGCCGGGCCAGTGCCAGGCTGTCGAGCAGCTGCTGCGCCTCGGCCGGGGTGCGGCCCGTGGCGAGGAGCGCCCGGCGCACGGTGTCGGTGGTGCTCATGCGGCACCGCCCTGCTGCTGCACCGTGGCGCTCGCGGTCGCCGTGGCCATCGCGGTGAGCGCGGCGGACACCTCGGCGGGGGCGGTGGGCAGCGGCTGCATGTACGCGTCGACCTCGTCGGCCGACGCATACGCGGTCAGCTCCACCTCGACGTTCGCGACCTTGCCGCTGGTGGTCAGCCACGCCGTGGTGCCGTGTTGGCCGGGCGTCGGGTAGCCGAGACCGAGGGCGGTCAGCCACACGTTGAAGTTGGCCAGCCCGTCGTAGACGCGGACTTCCAGCGTGGTCGTGGCGCCACGGTCCACGCCGACCGTGGCGGCCGGCAGGTGGGGCATCGCCGTGTGCAGGTAGGCGAGGAGCCCGATCGGGCCGCCCTGGTCGGCGATGGTGGGGGTAGGGTCGTTGGACACGGTGGTCCTCATTTCTGTTCGTGTTGGGGTACTGCCGGCAGGGGCTGCATCGGACCTGGCCGTCCGGGCGGCCCCGACCCGTATCGGGGGTCAGGCGGAGCGCTTCAGCTCGCGGATCGGGCGCACCTCGTACATGGCCTGGATCTCCCGGATGTGCCGGAGCGAGAAGCTGATACGTCCGCCGGCCTTGCTGTGGGGGAAGGTGCGGTCACCCGCTCGGTCGCGAAGGGTCCTGGCCGAGTACGGCAGCCAGGCATTCGCCTCGACCTGCTCCGGGCTGTAGAGGACGAGGTCGGTGAGGTCCGTGGCGCCGCCGACCCGGGCGGTGGGGTGCGCCTTCTTCGTGGCCGTCGTGGTCACGTCGGTGTCTCCTTGTGAGTGATGGCGGTGGTGGACACCTGCATCGCCGCCGCGATCGCCGCGACCTTCGCCTCTCCCGGTTGCTGGATCTGTCCTCGCTCCAGCCGGGAGAGATAGCCGCGATTCAGCCCCGTGCGTAGCGCCAGCTGCCGAATGCTCAGTTTCTGCGCTTCACGGAGGGCTCGGATTGCATCGCCGTTCGGTGTCACGCTCAGAGACTGACACGACAACTCCCGTGATGCAAGCGTTCTCACCCGCTCGACGGACGCTTTCTGCGCATGACTGCGCGTAGCGAATGCTCGCGGAGCACGTGACCGGCGCACGAAATGCAACCCTTGTGCGCCCTATGCGCCCACTTACTGCTGCTCAGAGGCCGAGAGTCGGGCTGTCGGGTTGCAGAACCATGCGGCATGATGTGCCCCATGGAGCGAGACTGGGCACGGCTGGGAGCGGCCCTGAAGGCCGGACGCGAGGACCTCGGGCTGGAGCAACAGCAGGTCGCCGAGCGAATCGGCGTGAAGCGGGGCGCCCTCCGAAACATCGAGGTAGGCGACGTCAGCCGCGTCACCCCCACCGTGCGGGCATACGCGCGGACAGTCGGCTGGACCGATGACTCCGTGGAATCCGTCCTGGCGGGTGGCGATCCGACGATCCCGGACACCCCCGCGCCCCACTCCGTTGCCACCCTCGCCGACGTCACGCCCGATGAGCTTCCCCTCCGCATCAAGGCAGCGCTCGCCGCGGGCCCCCTTCTGGACGCGGTCGTGATCGACCTACCGGCCGCCGAGGGCGAGGACCCAGAGGCCCAGATGGTGGTCATCGTGAAGGGCCGCCGACAGGAGGCCACGCCCGAGCAGATCAAGCGGGCCCTACTTCAGTGGGAGCGCGCCGAGGCGCACATCCGGAAACCGGGCACAGGGTGACCGCTTAGTTTCGGAATGTTACGAAAGGGGCTCCGCATATGCCATGCGATGTGGTTGCATGGTGAACGCGTGACGAGGGTGCCGCCGCTCGGTCAATTCAGGGGGTCCGATGCGGGTTCAGATCAAGTGCGTTCCGTCGATGCCCTTCGACGTGTGCGCATGGTTGGTGAAGCGGGGCGGCGAGTGGATTCTCTACATCGCCGAAGAGGTGTTGACTGCTCTCAGGGGTGTGCTTCCTGGGTGCGAGCCCGTTGTCATCACGCCCCGTTGGAGGATCTAAGGGGACGCGATGGCGTCAGCAGAGAAGCGCGGTCGCACGTGGCGGGCGCGGTACAAATTGCCGAACGGCACGCTGGGAAGCGAGCCAGGGTTCCCCACCAAGCGCACCGCGCTGAAGTGGGGCGAAGAGCAGGAGGCAGCGATCCGGGCCGGCCGTTGGGTCGACCCGGATCTGCGGGCCGTCTCCTTCGGGGAGTTCGCCAAGACGTTCATGTCCTCGCGGAAGAAGCGCGGGCGCACCGTGGGCGTGCGCTGGGACAAACTCGACAACCACATCCTGCCTCGATGGGCCGACACTGCCATCGGCAGTATCACCTGGTACGACGTTGACGCGTGGCAGCAGACCCTCCCGCTGGACGACGTCTCGCGGGGACACTGCGTCTCGCTGATGTCCAGCATCATGACGGCCGCTGTCGACGCCCAACACCTCACGGTCAACCCGTTGTTCGGTCGGCGCCGTACGCGGGATACCGCTGGCGACGCGGCCAGACCGAAGGCGCCGAAGGTCAGCCGCGACCCGCGACCCGAGGACGCCATCCTGGTGGCGGACCGGCTCGGACCCGCGCGCGGCATCCACGTCCTCACGACGGCGTTTACCGGTATCCGCTGGGGCGAAGGGCTCGGGCTGGACCGCGACCGCACGCTGCTGGAGCGTCGACAGCCCTGGGGGGCAGGCGAGTTCGCGTGCCCGATCCTGCGGATCGTCGAGGAGTACGCGGAGTACCAGGAGCGCGCCCCGGACGGTACGAAGCGGGGCTACATCCTCCAGTTGGAGCCGACGAAAAACGACGGCAGCACCCGCGACATCGATGTGCCACCGTTCCTCGCCCGCCTGCTCGGGTACCACCTCGACGACTGGCCCTTCGAGCGGCCGTTCAGCACGTCGACCGGGAAGCCCTGGCGCCGTGGCAACTGGAGCCGAGATTTCCGGCCTGCGTGCGACGGGCGCGACGAACGCGAGCGCCGACAGGGCGTCTCCGCCCGGGCGGCCTGGGGGCCGATCCTGCCCGGACTGGACATGCGAGCGCTCCGCGCGCTGCACGACACCCTCCAGTCACAGATCGGCGTGAAGGAACCGTTGGCGTTCGAGGCAGCCGGGCACCAACGACCGGGCATCAAGCGGCACTACCAGAAGCCGACGCCGGACATGCGCCAGGAGCGGCTGGACGGGCTCGAAGAAGTATTCTGGAAGGCGATGAGGAACGCAGGGCTGAAGACCTTGTGGGGTCGGGTGGATCTCCGGAGGAGTTCGGGAAGTTGATCTCCCAAATCTTCCCCAGATGATCTTCACGGGAGTGCCGACAGCATGCCTGATCAGGGCAGGTACACCCGGGAAGCACCACTCTCCTAAAGTGGGTGTCGCAGGTTCGAATCCTGCCGGGGGCACAGTTCCAAGAAGCAGCATCCGGCCGAGGGCCGGGCCGGGGCGCACGTCC
>NZ_JBHWZJ010000013.1:0-26376 GCF_042728415.1 Streptomyces sp. NPDC060198
GCCGGACACCACCCGGGAGACCGGCTACTCCTCCAGCTCTCCGCTGCCGCTGGAGAACTGAGCCAGTCGGAAGATCACGAACTCGGCGGGCTTGACCGGCGCGATGCCGATCTCGCACACCACCCGGCCGACGTCGACCGACTCCGGCGGGTTGGTCTCCTCGTCACACTTGACGTAGAAGGCCTCCTCGGGGCGCTGGCCGAAGAGGGCGCCACTGCGCCACTCGTTGACCAGGAACGCCGAGATGTTGCGCCGGATACGCGCCCACAGGGCGTGGTCGTTCGGCTCGAACACCACCCACTGGGTACCGAGGAGGATGGACTCCTCCAGGTAGTTGAAGTACCGGCGGATGTTCAGGTAGCGCCAGGCCGGGTCCGAGGAGACCGTACGGGCTCCCCAGACGCGGATGCCGCGGCCGGGGAAGGCGCGGATGCAGTTCACGCCGATCGGGTTGAGCAGGTCCTGCTCGCCGCGGGTGATCTGGGTCTCCAGGTCCACCGCGCCGCGCACGACCTCGTTGGCGGGCGCCTTGTGCACACCGCGCTCGGCGTCGTTGCGGGCCCAGATGCCGGCGACGTGGCCGCTCGGCGGAATCAGCACCGACTGCCCGGCGGACGGGTCGAAGGACTTGATCCACGGGTAGTACAGGGCCGCGTACTTGGAGTCGTAACCGGCCGTCTCCTGTCGCCACACCCGGACCTGACGGGCATTCAGCCCCGGCGGCGGGTCGATGACCGCGACACGGTCACCCATGAGCTCACAGTGCGCGATCATGCCCAACTGGACGGCCTTGACGGCTTCCAGGTCGATCGCGCCGCGCTGGTAGGCGGCCATCAGGTCGGGCACCGCGACCATGGAGATCTCGTCGATGGCCTCCAGGCCACCGAAGCCGGTGCGGTCCGCGGAGTCGCCCAGGTAGCGGGCCGGGCCGGGGTAGGGGCCCTCGGCCGGCTCTGCGGGGGCGGCCGGTGCGGGAGCCACGAGTGCCACCGTCTGGGCGTCCGGGCGGACCAGCTGTCCGGCGGGCGCGGCCTCGGCGACGGTGATGAGCTTGGAGCGCTCCTTCACCTGCGTGACGACGTAGGTGCGGCCGCCCTTCTTGGCGGACACGTCGAAGGTCTCGACGGCCTTGTCGCCATCCTTGACCGTCAGCTTGAACCGGTCGGCCGGTCCGTCGTCCTCCGGCAGCGTCACCTCGACGCTGAGCGCGCCGCTGGTGCCGGGGGCGATGGCCGCGACCGAGAACCCGCCGAGCGGCCGGAACTCTCCGGCCTCCAGCGCGGCCGGGGCGGCGGAGCCCTTCACGGCGGCACGGCCGGGGGCGGCCGCACCGTCGAGGGGGGCACCGTCGACGGAGCCGCCCACGCGGACCACGTAGGCCGCGGAGCCACCGTTGTTGAAGAAGCCGTATACGGAGTGCGCCAGGTAGTACCCGTCGGTGAACTCACCGAACGCGGCCACGTACTGGCTCCAGTTGGTGACCAGGGTCGGCTCGTTCAGCGGACCGCTCGGCGCGAGCCCCACGAAGGCGGCGACCGACGTGCCCACTCCCTCGATGGGACGCGAGCCGCTGGCCACCTCCTCGACGTAGACGCCGGGCGACAAATAGGACGGCATGTTCTGCTCTCCTCGGGGTACGAGACAGGAACCGCCTTACTCTCACCCGTGCGGGAACACCGCCGAAACGTCCCCAGGGCCCTGCCCGGGGGCATCGTTTCTGCCCTCAAGGGCAGCTGACGGGCGCTCGCAGGCGACACCTCGGCGCGGAGGGCGACCGGTCGCCGGGTGCACGTCCGGGGCCCGTCCCCGTTCCCCTGGCCCGGGGCCCGCCAGTCCTGCGCGGCGGCGGGGCGAAGAGCCGGGTGCTCGGCGGAGTACAGCGGGCCGGGACTTCGACCCGTCAGGATTACCTCCCTCCACCCCCGCCCGGTAAGGGACTTTCGGGCAACCCCCGGGGCAACCGAGGCTGCCCCGGCAGGACCTGATCACCGGTCGGGCACGCGTCTTCCCCGCTGCGGAGGGCCGGATCCGTCCCGACACCACATGACCCGGCCGCCTTCGCGGCCTAGCGTGGCCGGGTGAGCCTTTGGACCTCCCTGGAACCCGCGTCGGCCACGGTCGATCCCGGCAGCGCCACCACCGTGCGACTGCGCCTGCGCAACACCGGCGACGTGGTGGACGAATACCGCTTCGAAGCGGTCGGCGACATCGCCCCCTGGACCACCCTCGACCCACCCACCCTGCGCCTCTTCCCCGGAACCACCGGCACCGTCGAGCTGCGATTCGCACCCCCACGCACCCCCGACGCCACCGCGGGCCCCAACCCCTACGCCATCCGCGTCACCCCCACCGAACACCCCGAAGCAACCACCGTCCCCGAGGGCAACCTCACCATCACCCCCTTCACCGAACTCCGCGCCGAACTCGTCCCCCCCACCGTCAAAGGACGATTCCGCGGACGCCCCAAACTCGCCGTCGACAACCTCGGCAACACCAAACTCACCGCCTCACTCGGCGGCACCGACAACGGCGACCAACTCACCTACGACCTCAGACCCAGCAACATCCAGATAGAACCCGGCCGCGCCGCCTTCATCACCACCACCCTCAAACCCCGCAACATCATCTGGTTCGGCCCCAAAGAACAACGCCCCTACACCCTCACCGTCCAACGCTCCGGCACCACACCCCTCCCCATCGACGGCACCTTCGTCCAAAAAGGCTTCCTCCCCCGCTGGCTCGCCACCTTCCTCGGCATACTCCTCGCCCTCACCATCACCTTCATCGCCCTCTGGTTCAGCCACAAACCCGCCGTCGCCACCGGCACCCACGAAAAACTCGTCGAAGCAGGCGCCACCCTCGCCCCCACCCCCACCCCCCAAGCCACCCTCGCCCCACCCCCCACCACCGCACCCGCAGCCCAACCCACCCAGCCCACCCAAGAGACCACCTCCGAAAAGGAAGAAGGATCCGGCGGATCCGGCGGCGAGGAGGAGGCCATCGAGGTACCGGAGCCGATCGGCCAATGGCTGATCAGGCCCGGCGCGCCGGGCAAGGACGAGACCGGTGCCCATCCGCTCACCGTGACCGCCGTGACCGGCACCGAGGGGCACGGCGGCGCCGGCTCCTTCAACGGTTCGAGCAGTCAGATGATCTCGACGAGCTCGGTGGTGCCCACCGGACCGGGCAGCGGCTTCACGGTCTCGGCGTGGGTGAACCTGAACAGCACCGGCGGCTTCCGCACCGCGGTCAGCCAGAGCGGGAAGCACAACAGCGCCTTCTACCTCCAGTACTCCCCGGGTGAGAACCGCTGGTCGTTCGCACGGACCCGCTCGGACGGCGGCTCGGACGCCGCGATCGGCTACCGCGCGCTCTCCCTGGCCCCGGCGAACCTGCACACCTGGACCCATCTGGTCGGCGTCTTCGACGGAGCCACCGGCACCCAGACGCTGTACGTCGACGGCGCGCCCCAGGGCTCCGCGAAGGACCCCTACCCGTTCGAGACGACCGGCGCCTTCATCATCGGGCGGGCCAGGTACGCCGATGCCAACGCCGACATGTTCGACGGGCAGATCAACGAGGTCGCGGCGTGGGACCAGGCACTCACCCGCGCGCAGGTCGAGGCGTTGGACTGACCTCCCGTCCCACGGGCGGGGGCTCGCCACAGGCCCCCACCCGTGGGACGGCAATGGCCTGCGGGGCATCCCCCGGGGCAGATTCCTCCGCCTCGGCGGGACGCGGGGAGCGACCGGGCAGGCACTTTCGGCGATACCCCCAACCACCGTTGACGGTACGGCACATGAGGGCACGTGATCTCTCATCTACCGTGGCCGGGTGAGCCTTTGGACCTCCCTGGAACCCGCGTCGGCCACGGTCGATCCCGGCAGCGCCACCACCGTGCGACTGCGCCTGCGCAACACCGGCGACGTGGTGGACGAATACCGCTTCGAAGCGGTCGGCGACATCGCCCCCTGGACCACCCTCGACCCACCCACCCTGCGCCTCTTCCCCGGAACCACCGGCACCGTCGAGCTGCGATTCGCACCCCCACGCACCCCCGACGCCACCGCGGGCCCCAACCCCTACGCCATCCGCGTCACCCCCACCGAACACCCCGAAGCAACCACCGTCCCCGAGGGCAACCTCACCATCACCCCCTTCACCGAACTCCGCGCCGAACTCGTCCCCCCCACCGTCAAAGGACGATTCCGCGGACGCCCCAAACTCGCCGTCGACAACCTCGGCAACACCAAACTCACCGCCTCACTCGGCGGCACCGACAACGGCGACCAACTCACCTACGACCTCAGACCCAGCAACATCCAGATAGAACCCGGCCGCGCCGCCTTCATCACCACCACCCTCAAACCCCGCAACATCATCTGGTTCGGCCCCAAAGAACAACGCCCCTACACCCTCACCGTCCAACGCTCCGGCACCACACCCCTCCCCATCGACGGCACCTTCGTCCAAAAAGGCTTCCTCCCCCGCTGGCTCGCCACCTTCCTCGGCATACTCCTCGCCCTCACCATCACCTTCATCGCCCTCTGGTTCAGCCACAAACCCGCCGTCGCCACCGGCACCCACGAAAAACTCGTCGAAGCAGGCGCCACCCTCGCCCCCACCCCCACCCCCCAAGCCACCCTCGCCCCACCCCCCACCACCGCACCCACCACCGCCGCGCCGCAAGCCGAACCGTCCGAGGAATCCGAGTCCGGTGACGGCGGGGGCGAGAAGGAGTCCACGCCCCCGAAGGCACCCGAGGCCACCGCGGCGACCGCCGTGAACCGCATGGCGAAGGACGACCCGTCAGGACGCCACATCTGCTACCGCGCCTTCATCAAGGGCGAGGGCTGGACGGACCCGGTCTGCGACGGCACCATGGCCGGCAACACCCGGAGCGTGCCGATCGTCTCGCTGAACTTCGCGGTGTACGGCGTCGGCGGCTCCTCGGCCAACGCGTTCCTCCACGACCCCGCCTCGACCAACGGGCAGGGCGCGTGGCAACCGTCGCAGTGGACGGCCATCGTCGCCGACGGCAAGGACAACTACATCGGCGGCACCGACCCGGAGGCCGAGGTGATGTCGGGGTTCGCCATCAACGTCGGCAGCGGGCAGATCTGCCAGAACATCCGCTTCACCGGCTCGGAGTGGGACAAGGCCCCCACGTGCCAGGGTCCGCGCAACGCGTACAACTTCGGCGGCACGGTCGACAACGGCCATGCGCTCGAAGCGGTCCTTTTCACGGTGCCTCCCGCCGCCGAGTGACACCGGGGCCGGGCGCCGGAGCGACCTACCAGGTCCCCTCGCCCGGTACCAGCCGCCCGGCCTTGCGGTACTCGCGCCGGGCGCCCTCCAGCAGGTCGGCCGCGGTGACCGTGGCGTCCCGGCCGGCCGCGAGGTAGGCGGCGGTCATCACGGCGCTGCGGATCGAACCGCCCGCCAGCTCGAAGACCACGGCGACCTGCTTCACGTCGATGCCGTCCTCGCAGGGCACGTGGGACAGGCTGTGCCGCCACAGGGCGAGGCGCTGATCGACGTCGGGGAACGGGAAGTCCACGACCAGGTCCAGGCGCCGGGTGAACGCCTCGTCGATGTTGGCGCGCAGGTTGGTGGTGAGCAGCGCGATGCCGTCGAACGACTCCAGGCGCTGGAGCAGGTAGGAGGCCTCCATGTTGGCGTACCGGTCGTGGGCGTCCTTCACCTCGGACCGCTTGCCGAAGACGGCGTCGGCCTCGTCGAAGAGGAGTACGGCGTCGGTGCGGTCCGCCTCGGTGAAGATGCGTTCGAGGTTCTTCTCGGTCTCGCCGACGTACTTGTCGACCACGGACGACAGCTGGACCGTGTAGAGGTCGAGGCCGAGTTCTGCCGCGACGACCTCCGCCGCCAGGGTCTTGCCCGTGCCCGAGGCGCCCGCGAACAGTCCGAGGACGCCCCGTCCCCGGCCGCCGCCCGCGCTCAGCCGCCACTCGCCGAGGACCCGGTCGCGGTGCCGGGCACGCAGGGCGAGTTCGCGCAGTTGGGTGAGCGGGCCGGGGGGCAGCACCAGATCCCGCCAGTCGACGTCGGGCCGGATGCGGCGGGCGTGCTGTTCGAGGCCGGAGGCGGACTGCTGGCGGGCGGCGAGCCTCAGGTGGGCGGGGGCCAGCGGGACCCCCTCGAACGTGGCGAGGCCACGGGCGGCGCGGGCGGCGCGGACGATGTGCTCACCGGCGAGGTGGTACGGGGCGACGGTCGCGGCGAGGTCGAAGCCGGGCTCCTCGCCGAGCGCCGCCGACCAGGCACCGACCGCGCCGGCGCCGCGCTGCGGCGCCTCCAGGACGAGCGGGTCCGTGTCGCACCACTGGGGGTCGTACGGGCGCGGTCCGGTGATCAGCACGGTGACGTCCGCGGCCTCGGCCAACTTCCCCATCAGGCCTTCCGGTTTGTCCGGAAGGCCCTGGACGACCACCGCGTGGCCGGTCAGCCGGGCCTCGCGCAGCAGGACCGGGACGCTGCCCTCGGGCCCGGTGAAACGCAGGGCCGGGCGGCCCGCGGCGCGCAGGGCGGCGACGACGGAGGACAGGCCGTCGCCCTCGCGCCGCTCGCGGACGTAGGCGGTGACCGGCGGACCGGCGGCGATCCTGGCGGCGAGACGGTGCACGAAGCCACCGGCCCCGGCCTCCTGGAACGACTCGTGCGCCACGTACGCCCCGTGCTCGTCGTCCGTCGTGGCGTCCGCGTCCAGCGCATGGAGGTGTCCGGCGAGGGCCGCGTCCGGGGAGTCGTCGCCGAGCAGATGTGCCATCAGCCGGTCGGGCACGCTCAACGAACGGCTCAGGAAGGGGCGTTCGGGCTCCTCCACGGCGAGCAGGCCGAGCGCGCACAGCGGAGCGGCCGGGTGCAGCCGGGCCCGCGCCGACGCCAGGTGCACGGGGATGCCGCACAGGTCGAGAGCGAGTGCGACGGTGGCCCGGCGGCGGCCGACGTCGTCGTTGAGGTAGCCGTACAGCTGCTCGAAGCTCCGGTCCAGGTCGGGGGCGAGCGCGACGAGCAGGATGAGGACATCGAGTCCGGTCAGGCCGAGCCGGACGGCGAGGTCGGTCAGACGGTCGTCGTAGGAGTCGGCCGGGCCGGCGGCGTCGAGCCGTGCGGGCTCCTCGGGGCGCAGCAGGTGCCGTACCGCCGCCTCCGAGATGTACAGGCCGCGCACCGGGTCGGACGCGGTGGGGTCGTCGGCGGAGCGGTGGTCGACCAGCAGCGCCACGCGCTCCCGCAGCGCGGCGAGGCGGGCGAGGAGCGACTCGGCGTGGGCGAGGTCGCCCGGCGCCCGGACCGGGGCTCGTGGGGTCATGTCCGCTTGCCCGTGGTCCGGTTGCGACGGGCCGTCTTCCTGGCCTCGCGGGCAGCCGCCACCTGGCGTTCCCGGTGGGCGCGTTCCGGCGCTTCGGCGGGGGTGCCGCCCATGGCGCCGTCCAGAGAGCCCACGCGGACGGCGGCGCCCTCGGTGACGGGCGGGCCGGCGTCGTACTCGGGGTAGGCCGGGAAGGGTGCGGTGATCACCAGGTCGAGGGAGGGCTTGAGTTCGCCGCCGAGCGCCGACCAGATCTCCGCGAGCGAGCGGGCCTCGGTCTGGATTCCCGCCACCGACAGCGGCACGGTCATACCCAGTTCGCCGAGCGAGCCGGGCAGTTCGGAAGGGGAGATGAGTTCGCGCGGGATGAGGGTGGCCAACGCGGCGGAGAGCAGCCGGTGTTCGTCCTGGGGCTGCTTCGTCCAGGCCGTGACCAGGTAAGACAGCCTGAACCAGCGCGGTGGTTGACGGCGCTTGACGACGACGTCGCGCTCGTCGTACACGGGGGCCTGGCCCCGCTGGCGGCGGTTGATGTCCTCGCGGATGTCGTACAGATAGGCGTTGATGGTGGGCGCGTTGCGGCGGGCGGCCCAGTCCCGGGTGGGAGCGTCGAAGGCGATGTCGATGCCCGACCCGCTCAACGCCCCTCCGCTGAGCAGGTTCTTGAGGACCTCGTCCACTTCGTGGATCACCGTCGTGCTCCCGCCCTGCCGTTCCCGGCCCCGCGTGTCGTCCATGCCGTCGTGCCCGCCACCGTGGTCGCCCCGGCCGCCGCAGTCGATCCTGCCTCCGCCACCGCCCGTCCCACGAGTCGCACCGGGACGGCGAACGGGCAGACCGCGCCGCCCCGAGGGGCGGCGCGAGTTGCCCTTCCGGTCAGATGTAGCCTTCCCTCAAGGCCTGAGCCACGGCGTGCGCCCGGTTGCGGAGGTGCAGTCGGGTGGTCAACCCGTGCAGGACGTTCTTGACCGTGCGTTCGGAGTAGGACAGCTTCTTGGCGATCTCTCCGGTGTCGAACCCCTCGGCCACCAGCCTCAGCACGTCGACCTCACGTGGTGTCAGCCCCGAGGCGGGGAGGCCGGGCCGGCCGGCCGCGTGGCGGTGCAGCGTACCCACCTGGGTGATGAGTCGTCCGAGCAGGTCCGACGGCAGGTCGCCCTCGCCGCGGTCCGCCGCGCGGATCGCCTGCACGAGCCGGCCGGCGGTGGCCTCGTGGCGCCACACGATGGCGCCGACGCCGCATTCGATCACGTCGAGCAGTTCGGCCTCCCGCAGCGTGCCCACGACGAGCGCCGCCCGTGCGCCCTCACCGCGTGCCAGTCGGCGCAGCCGGGTCAGCACCGCCTCGTCGAGGGTGTCCTCGATGAGCAACAGCACGGTTCCGGGGCCGGATTCGCTCTCGTCCCGGAGGTCGATCTCCGGGTACCGGCGCAGCTGGCTGTGCACTCCCTCGGTCGAGATCGGGTCCCGGGCGTGCACCGCGACCCGTATCCGGTCCACGGGCTCGGCCGGGCCGGGCTGTGTGGTGCGCGTGGCGCTCAGCAACGTGGTTCCCCCATGTACGCGTGCGTGTCACCCGGGTCCGGCAGGTGGCGGGTCCGCGTTCTCCACACTCGTGGAACGGCCAAGGGCACGGCAATCGTGGAACACCACGAGCGGCACCACGAGACCGGCGGTCGCCGCGGGCCGCGACGGCACTCCTCACGGGGGCCGTCGCGGGCACGTCACCGCGTACTCCACCGTCGCAAGGAGGGGACAGAATGTCCGGACCATACAGCGAGCAACCGCGCGAGCACAGGGGTGCGACCGAACTTCTCGCGACCGGTGCCGCCCGCGCCCGTGCGGGGAAGGGTGGCGTGGTCCTGCTGCGCGGGGCCACCGGAACCGGCCGGACGACCGTCCTGGAGACCGCTGCCGAGGCCGCCGCCGGGCAGGGCATGCGCGTGCTGCGGGCCCGTTGCTCCGCCGCTGACGCCTCCGTGCCCTTCGGTGCCGTCCTCCAGCTCCTGCGCTCCGGCGCAGGGCCCGGGGCACCGGCCCTCGCGTGGGACGACGCCGCCGGCGAGCGCGAACACGGCGACCGTCTGCGGCAGTCGCTGCTCACCCACGCCGGGGAGTCCCCGCTCGTGGTGGCCGTGGACGACGTGCACCTCGCCGACGCGCCCTCGTACCGGTGGCTGGTGGAGACCGCCCGGCACGTGGACCAGCTCCGGCTGCCGGTGCTGCTGGCCGTCACCGAACGCGGCCAGTACGACGTGGACCGGCCGGCGCCGGGCTTCGCCCGCGGCCTCTCCCCCTCCCTCGTCCGCACCCACACCCTCGCCCCGCCCACCGCCGACGCGGCGGCCGGCCTGGTGCGCGCACGGTTTCCCTCCGCCACGGCGTCGTGGATCGAGGCGTGCACACGGGCCGGTGCGGCGAGCCCGCTGCTGCTGCGCGCCCTCCTCGACGACCTGGAAGCCTCCGGGACCCTCCCGGCCGTTCCCGAGAGCGCCGCCGCGCTCTACCCGGGCGCGTACGCGGCGGCGGTCTCGTGGTGGCTGGAGAACGCCGGGGCGGGTACCGCCGAGGTGGCGTGCGTCCTGGCGGCCCTGGACGAGGAGCCGGCCCGGGAAGGCTCCGGACACTCCGGCCTCCGTGGCGGGGAGCGACCCGCGGAGCACCCGGGCCCGCTGCTCGCCGAACTGTCGGGCGCCGATCCGGCCCGGGTGGCGGGCTGGCTCACCGCGATGACCCAGATGGGCTTACTGTGCGCCGACGACGGACGGCCCCGCTACTCCCACCCGCTGCTGCGGGACGCGGTCCTCGCCTGCGTACCGGCGACCAGACGGTCCGAAATACACCGGGCGGCGGCCGAAGCGGCCCTGCGCCGGGGCGCCCCGCCCGAGACCGTCGCCGGGCACCTGCTGCTCTCCGGTCCGGTGGGCGAGTCCTGGTCCCCGGTCGCGCTGCACGCCGCCTCCTCACTGGCCCTGGGCGCCGGACGGACCTGCGACGCCCTCGCGTACCTGCGCCGCGCCCTGGAGGAACCGCTCTCCGACCTGCACCGGCAGCGACTGCTGACCGAACTGGGCTCCCTGGAGTACGCGGGCTCCCAGGCGTCGGCCGCGATACCGCGGTTCACCGAGGCGCTCGCGCTGGCGGGCACGCCGCGTGACCGGGTCAGCGCGGCCGTCGCCCTGGGCACCGCGCTCGCCGGCCGGGGCAGCACCCGCGCGGCCCTGGAGGTGCTGCGCTCGGCGGACGGCCAGCTCGCCGGCCACCCCGGCCTGGCGAGCACCCTGCAAGGTGCCACCGTGTTCCTGTCCGACCAGGACAAGACGGTCCGCCGGGAGGTCTACCGGTGGCTGCGCGACACCACGGAACGCACTCCGGAGCTGGTCAGCCCGGCCGCCCAGGCCCTGCTCGTACGGTACGCGGCCACCGCCGGGCTGATCTCGGCGGACGAGGCCATGAGGAAGGTACGGGTCCTGCTCGCCGAACCGTCCGACCCGCTCGCCGAACCGTTCCTGCTGGGCGCGGCGGCCACCGTCGCCCAGTGGGCCGACGAACTCGACGAGGCCGAGGAGCTGGCCGGCAGGCTTCCCCATCTGTCGCACCCCATGCACATGGCGCTGCTCCACGTACGCGCCGACATCGCGGCCTCCCGGGGCGAGTACACGCGGCTGCCGGCCGGATTGACCACCGTCGGGACCACCGGCCCCACCCCCGTGCACGCCCACGTGCTGACCGGGCTCGTGGAGGCGGGCCGCACGGCCGAGGCACGGCGGCTCGCGGACGCCTTCGACCTGCGGGAGGCCCCGGACTCCTGGGGTCGCAACCGGCTTCTCCACGCGCGAGGACTCCAGCGCGCCGCAGGGGGAGATCCGGCCGGAGCGCTGCACGACTTCCTGGAGTGCGGGCGCCGCCAGACCGAACGCCAGGTGGTCAGCCCGGTCGTCACCCCGTGGCGCTCCTCGGCCGCCCTGTGCTGCCTGGTCCTCGGCAGCCCCGGACAGGCGCTCGTCCTGGCCGAGGAGGAACTGCGCCTGGCCCGGATCTGGGGCACCCCGCGCACGGTGGGCCGCGCGCTGCGCGTGCTCGGCACGGTGACCGGCGGCCGTCGCGGTCTGCTGATGGCCGAGGAGGCCGTACGGCTGCTCAGGGAGGCGCCGGCCGCGGTCGAGTCGGAACTGGTCAGCGCGCTGATCGCGCGGGGCAGAGCCCTGACTGCGGCGGGGGAGCGCTCCCACGCCCGCCGATGCCTGCGCGAGGCGTGCGAGCGTGCCGAGCGGCTCGGCGCCGCGCGGCTGCGCACTCTGGCCGAACAGTCCCTGCGCGAGGGCGGCGCCCGCCCCGGTGTCACGACCCGCACGGGCGCGCGCTCCCTCACCGTCAGCGAGCGCCGGATCGCCCGGCTGGCCGCCGACGGCCACACGAACACCGAGATCGCCGGCCTGCTGCACCTGGCCCGGCGCACGGTGGAGACCCATCTCACCAACACCTACCGGAAGTTGGGGATACACCGGCGCGTGGAGCTCGTCACGTCACTGGGATCGGACTGAGCCGGCGCCACAGGATGCGGGCGGGGCGGCGGCACCGTCCGCGGAAGGCCCGTTCGTCCCCCGGGAGCGGTCAGGGCGCACCGGGCGGGCCGAGGAGTTCGTGGAGCTGGGTCAGAAGGCGGTCCGCCGTGACCCGGTCGTCGGGGGTGAGCGCGAGGGCGGCGGCCGGCCGGTGGTGGGTGACCAGGCGCAGCGCCGTCGCGGCCTGCCGGGCGAACATCATCAGCAGGTCGAGCTCGCCCAGACTGGACCGGGTCTGCGGGGACGGGTCGAGCACTTCGAGGACGCCCAGCATCTGGTGGTCGTGCAGCAGGGGTACGGCCATCAGCGCGTCGGGCACGTACTCGGTCGACTGGGCGAAGGCACGGTCGAACGCGGCGTTCTGCGAGAGCCGGTCGACGACCACGGGTTCGCCGGAGACCGTGACCCATCCGGCGATCCCCCGGTCGGCGGGGAACCGGCGTCCGACGAGAAACTCCTCGCCCTGGCCGGATACGGCCTGGAAGACCAGCTCGTTGGTCTCCTCGTCGAGGAGGAAGACGGAGCTGGCCTGGGCGCCGAAGATGGCTCTCGCGACGTCGACGACCGACTGGAGCAGTTCGAGGGCGACGGGCTGGGCGGAGTGCGCGGCAGGCTCGGCGGCAGAGGACATCAGGCACCTTCGGGGCTGCGGTCGGGTACGCGGACGTTGGCTGCGGAGAGGTAGAGGGCGTTCTTCAACTGGAAGGTCGTCATGCGGGGGTTCGCGGAGAGGAACCGGGCGCAGAGCCCGGCGATGTACGGCGTGGCGAAGCTGTTGCCGGTGCTGCGGATGGAGGTGCCGCCGAGCCAGGGCACCTCCACGTTCTGTCCGGGGGCGAAGAACTCCACGGGCGGGTCGGGGTTGTAGAGGTGCAGTGCGGGGTCGTCCTCCTGGTGGCTGCCGACGGAGATCACCGAGGCGAACCGCCAGGGGAAGCTCTCCACCGGCGAGTTGTGCGCGGAGGCGACGATCACGGTGCGGTCGAAGTAGGCGGTGTCCGCGAGCGCGTGCAGTTCCTCGGCGAAGCGTGCCTTCGTGGTCGAGAGGCTGAGGTTGATCACGTCGAAGCCCTGCTCCACGGCCCACCGGAGACCCGCGAGGAGGATGCCGCCGGTTCCGGAGAAGCGTTCGCCGAGCACCCGGACGCTGTGGATCTCGCAGTCGGGTGCGGTACGGCGGATGATTCCGGCGCAGGCGGTGCCGTGGCCGCAGCTGTCGCCGGATTCGGTGGCCCGCACCTCGATGCCGTCCTCGCCCTGGACGGCGACCCAGGAGCCGCCGAGCGGGCCGATCATCGGATGGCCGGGTTCGACACCGGAATCCACCACGCACACCCGGACCCCCCGCCCGGTGCCCTGGCGGGGCTCCTGCCGATGGCCCGCGAGCACTCCGTCCGCGGTGACGGCGATGTCCTCGGGGCTCTTGTCGCGCAGGCTCCAGGTGAGCCCGCCGCGCCCGGTGGCGGCCGTGGGAGCGGTGGCGGTCATGTGGTGACTTCCCTTCTGCTCACGTCCGGCTCCGGTACGGATCCGGGCGCCGGGGGGCCGCCGGGCACGGTGCTGCCGGCCGGCAGCAGGGCGGCGGCCAGGCGGACCCCGGGCGCATGCCCCTTCGTACCGAACCAGCGTCCCGCGCGGCCGGCGGCGTCCGCCGATTCCGGGCCGAGACCGAGCAGCCGCAGCATGACGGCCTCGTCCAGCGCGGCCTGGGCCCGTACGAGCGGGGAGTCCGTCCGGTCCGCGGCCCGGACGGCCCGCGCGGCGAGCCGCAGGGCCCGGTCGGCGTCGCCCCGACCCGCTGCGAGGCGCGCCCGCAGCCCGTCGTGGTCGGCGGTCTCGGCGTCGAGGCCGCCGTCCGCGACGGACTGCCCGGCGTCGCCGTCGAGGACGCGGTGGGCCTCGTCGGCGTCACCCGTGTCCAGGTGGATCCGTGCGGACTCCAGGGTGATGGTGCGCAGCGGCGCCCGGGCCCCCAGCGTCCGGGCGGCCCGGGCGGCCTCGCCGAGCAGTCCGAGGGCGGCGGAGTGCTCGCGGGCGGCCGAGTGCACCGCCGCGCCGAAGAGCGGGAGGAAGACACCGGCCTCGGCGAAGCCGAGTTCGTGGGCGAGCCGGCCGGCGAGCGCGAGGTGTTCGCGGGCCGCGTCGTGCTCGTCCCGCAGGGCGAGGAGGACGGCCAGCGGAAGGTTGAGCGTGACCTGCACGGTGCGCCGGCCACGGCCGTGGTCGGCGAGGAGGGCACGGCACCGGTCCACGGCGGACTCCACCGGCTCGGGCCCCCGCCAGAGGGAGATGCCGATCGCGCCCAGGGCCGCGGCCCGTTCGGGCTCGGCGTCGGCCCCGACGGCCCGGCGGAGCGCGCGGAGCAGCAGCCGGTCCGCCTCACCGTGGCGGCCCCGCCCCTGGTAGTGCTGCGCGAGCCGCAGGCACGCGCGGGCCTGGCCGAGGTCGTCGGCCGCCGCCTCGAAGACCGGCAGCACCGCCCGCGCGGCGTCCGGAACGGCGTCGGCGCCCGGGGCGGCGTCCACGGCGAGGGCGAGCCGCGCGTAGGCGCTCTCCTCGGGGTGGTCGACGGCGGCGAGCGCCGTGGAGAGCAGGGTGCGGCCCCGCTCGGTACGGCCGAGGGCGAGGTTGACCTCGCCGAGCCTTCGGGCGGTCGGCACGGTGGCGGGCTCCCCGGGCAGGTTGAGGGCGTGCGCGCGGGAGAGCAGGTGCTCCGCGCGCAGGAGGTCGGAGCGGTAGAGGGCACGGCCGCCCGCTTCGGCGAGCGCCTGGGCCGCGCCGCGCCGCAGTGTCGCGGTGTCCGCGTCGGTGATGCCGAGTTCGCTTCGGTAGCGGTGGGCGAGTTCGAGGTGTTCGCCGATGCCGGCGGGGCCGGCGGCACGGACCGAGGGGAGGGCCGCGGCACCGGCGTGCAGGTCGGCGCGGGTGCGCTTGGACATGCACTGGTAGGCGACCTCCTGGACGAGCCCGCTGGTGAAGCGGTACGACGCGGGGTCGGCCGGCGGCGGAGCGGGTTCGATCAGCCGGCGGCGACCGAGTCCGAGCAGGGCGGGGCGGAGCGCGGGCGGGTCCAGGGCGGGCCTGCCCGGCGTACCCCGGCCGGCGAGGCCGGTGAGCTCGTGGACGGTGAACTCGCGGCCCAGCACGGCGGCGAGGTCGAGGGCACCGCGATCGACGGGGCCCAGGGCGTCGACCCGGGCGCCGAGGAGCGCCTGCACGGTCGGGGGCAGTTCGGCGGGCCGCCCCGGCCCGTTGCCGGCACTCCCCCGTGCGCCGGCTCCGCTGCCGTACCCGCCGCTTCCGGGGTTCCCGCCGCCGGCGTCCCCGTCGAGGGCGGAGAGCAGGTGCTCCAGGTGGAGCGGGTTGCCGCCGGTGCGTTCGAGCAGGGCCGGACCGTCCGGGAGACGGTCGGCGCGGACGACGAGTTCGGCGGCGAGGAGCGCGCACTCCTCCGGGGCCAGACCGGTGAGGGTCACCGCGGCGCCCCGCGGGGCGCCCCAGGTCTCGGCCGCTTCGGGGCGGGCCGGGCAGACGACGAGTACGGCGGCGTCGCCGAGCCGGGTGACGAGCCGGTCGAGGACTTCCAGCAGCAGGGGGGCCGCCCACTGGCAGTCGTCGACGACGAGGACGACCGGTCGCGGGGCGGCGAGTGCGGTGAGCACCCGCAGGAGGGCGCCGCAGGTGTCGTCCACCGACGGGTTGGGCGTGCCGTCGAGGAGCAGCCCGCCTTCGAGGACGGCCAGGGCCTCGGTGAGGGCGGGGCGTTGTGCCGGGGCGGCCGCGCGGTGCAGGGCACAGGGGCAGGGCTCGTCGGGGTTGCCGTCCCGCGCGGTGCGGAGCGGCACGCTGCCGTCGGCGGCGGTTGCGGTTGCGGTTGCGGGGGACGAGGTACCGGAGCGTGGGGGGCGGTGGTGCGCGGGGAGCAGCTCGGCCAAGGCGTCGGCGAGCGGGGCGAGGCTGCCCCGGCCGCCGTAGGGCCGACAGCGCCCGGAGCCGTGCGCGGGGGCGGGGGCGGTGTGTTCCAGCCACTCGCGGACCAGCCGGGTCTTGCCCTGTCCCGCCTCGCCGGAGACGGTGACCAGGCGGGCGCCGCCGCCCGCCGCCGTGTCGGCCAGCACCTCGTCCAGGGCGGCCAGTTCACGCTGCCGGCCGACGAAGCGCAGATCGAAACGGCGCAGCGACTCGGGGTCGTCCTCACCGAGACCGAGCAGGCGGTGGGCGACGACCCGGTCGGTCTTGCCCTTGAGCGCGAGGGGACCGACTTCCTCGGCCCGCACGGTGGGACCTGCGGCGAGGAGGGTGTCCGGGCCGATGAGCACCTCGCCGGGGCCCGCGTTCTGTTCGAGCCGGGCGGCGATGTTGACGGTCTCGCCGGAGACGAGGGCCTGCCTCGCGGAGGAGTCGGTTCCCGCGACGACCCGGCCCGTGTTGATGCCGATACGGACACCCAGGCGCACCCCGAGAGCGGCGTCGAGGTCGGCGTTGAGCCCCTCGAGTGCCTTCAGCATGCCCAGGGAGGCCGCCAGGGCCCGCCGCGCGTCGTCCTCCCGCACCGTCGGCACGCCGAACACGGCCATCACGGCGTCGCCGATGAACTTCTCCACCGTGCCGCCGTAGGTCTCGATCTGACGTCCCATGAGGTCGAAGTAGCGCAGGGTCACACCGCGCAGGGTCTCCGGGTCGAGGGCCCCTGAGAGCGCGGTGGACCCGACCATGTCGCAGAAGAGGACGGTCACCACCTTGCGCCCCTCCTGCGGCGCGTCCGCCGGACCCTGCGGGGGTTCGGCGCACGGTGTGCCGCAGGACGGGCAGAACCGGGCGCCGGACGGCAGCGACTGGCGGCAGTAGGTGCAGGTCATGCCGGTCCACCTTCGGCGAGGTCGTCGGACGCGGGAACGGCCCCGGCGGGGCGCCCGCGTTCCCGGTCGGGTCAGAAGAGGGCGCCGCCGGCGATCTCGGCATGGGCCTGCACGTCGGGCCCGGCCTCGTCGAGCCGGCTCTTGATGTCGAGGAGCAGGGAGAGTTCGTCCGGGCCGAGCTCCTCCAGGACCTCCTGCTGCTCCTCGGTGAAGGCGTCGAGGGAGAAGCCGGCCTCCCGCAGCCGGTGCAGGACGTGCTGCCGATCGGTCATAGCTGGCCTCCGGGTGCGGTGAGCCTGACGAACAGACGGGTGATCCCGTCCGCGGCGTGGAGGGCGCCGACGGCCACCGCGGTGAGCTGCGCGGGGGTCAGCGGCAGCTCGTCGAGCAGGGCGTCGAGGTCGGCCGCGTGACCGCCGTCGAGTGCGGCGTGCTCGTGCACCGTGCGGAAGGCCGCCGGCGGCAGGCCGGTGTCCCGTGCGAGCCGACGGGCCAGCAGGGGCGAGGGCGCGTGGTGTTCCAGGGTGAGGATGTAGCCGAGCAGGACGACCGGGTGGTGGTGCTCGATCCAGTAGTACTGGGCGCCGGCGAGTTCGGCGACGGCGGTCGGGGGCTGTGCGGCCAGGAGCGCGGCCGGGTCGCCGCCGGCGGCGGCCAGGTCGTCGAGGAGCCAGGCGTCGTGGTCGCGTTCCTCCTCGACGTGCGCGGCGAGGTACCGGCCCAGCCGTTCGGCGAGCGGGTCGCCGGGAGTCTCCGCACAGCGGCGGGCGGCCGACTCCATGAGCGGTACGGAGGCCCGGATCAGCCCGTGCATGGCGGCGAGGTAGCGGAGGTAGCGCGGCCGGAGCCCGTCGGGGTGCCACAGCGCCGCGCAGGCCGCCCGCAGGGTGGGCTCCGCGAGCGCCAGCCGGGTGCGCAGCACGGCGGAGGCCGCGGGCGGGACCGGGGCGCCGGGGGCAACGACTCCGGTCGCCGGGCCGGGTACGGAGAGGATCACGGCCGGCCCCCGTCCGGCGTGGGGGAGACCAGACCGGCGTAGGCACGGGTGCCATGACGGCGGACGAACTCAACTGGTCCCGCGGCTAGTTGGGCGTGCGCACCGTGGCGGTCGAGGAGCTCGCCGACCGGCCCGGAACCGTCCCGCGCGGCTCCCGCGAGCGCGTCGGGCCGGTCGGCGAGCGCCCGGCAGGTACCGCACCGTCCGAGGTCGGGCGCTCCGGGCGCGTACCGGGCGCTGAGGTGTCCCGGGCCCACGACGCGGAGCATCCGCAGAACCGGGGAACCGAGGGAGCGGGCGCGTACCGTCTCCCAGTCGTCCTCGGCCAGGTTCCCGAGGAGCAGGTGGGCGGGTACCGGCCGGGCGTCCACCGTCCGCTGGCTGCAGCAGGCCACGACCGTGCCGTCGAAGGCCACCGTCGGCCAGGCCGCCATCGGGCAGGGCACCGCCGCGCCGCCGTCCGGACCGTCCGCTCGCACGGCGGCACCGGTCCAGGACGCGGCGCGGCCGACCGGCCGGACGTCGTTCACCAGCATCGGCACCCGGTCGGCGAACTCGGCGCGGACGGCGGCGACCACGTCGACCAGGTACGGGTCGTCGGGTCCCGTCCCGGTCAGGTGGAAGCTCGCGGGGACCCCTGCGTCGAGGACGCGGTGTACGGCGGCGAACACGTCGGCGCGCGCCACCTCCCGTTCGTGGTGGACGTCGAGGCTGGCCGAGAAGTGGTCGGCCGCGGTGATCGCCCGCATGATCCGCGCGGGCACCCGCCCGCCGCCCCGGGCGAAGAACATGCCGCTCAGCAGAGCGGTGCGGGTACCCGCCGCGCGGGCCAGCGCGGCGAGGTCGGCGGCGAGGTCCGGGCGCAGCAACGGTTCGCCGCCGGTGAGCAGCACGACCCGGGGGGCGTTGGCCGCGGTGAAGGAGGCGACGAAGCCGCGCAGCAGGTCCGCGGCGGTCTGCTCGCCCGCCGTCGTGGAGGAGGTCGAGCAGTGGGCGCAGGACAGCGGGCAGCGACGGGTGAGCGTCAGCAGGAGCCCGGCGGCCGGGACGGGGCGCAGTGCGATCAGCTCGCCCAGTTCCACGAGTCCTCCCCTTCCGCTCGGTCGTACGGGGTCGTGAGCAGCTTGGCAACGGCCGGTCCCCTACTGGTTGCCCAGTGGTTTCCGACTGGCATATCCGCAGTTCGGGAGGGGTCGGCGACGGCCAGGGCAGCGGGCGGAAGGGCGGCGGGCGACTGGGGCGTGAGGCACTGGGCCGCAGCCACCGGCGGTGCGGCCACCGGCGGTGCGGCCACCGGCGGTGCGACCGTCCACGGGGCGGCCGGCTCACCGCGTCCGCCGTCGAGCTCCCGCAGATAGAGGTGCGCGAGCCGGGGCAGCTCGTACCGGGCCGCGTGCGCGGTGACCTCGGCCGACGGGGAGACCAGCGCCCCGGTGCCGATGAGCTGTTCCAGTACGCGCAGCGCCGCGGGCTCCGGACAGTCGAGCGCCGTCGCGGCCTCGCCGAGGGTGAAGGGACGGGCCAGCGGCAGCCGTCCGAGGCGCAGCAGCACGGATCTGCCGAGGTCCGTCAGGGTCCGCCAGCCGTCCGCCAGCCGGTTGCGCACGGCGAGGTCCCCGACGGACAGTTCGTCCATCACCGCCTCCGGCCCGGACAGCCTGGCCGCGTACTCGGACAGTGGCAGATGACGCAGGACGGCCAGCCGCTGACCGCCGATCCGCACGGCGAGCGGCGAGAGCCCGCAAGCCTCCACGATCCGCCGGGCGGAGGCGCGGTCGGCGTGGACGCGCGACGGGCCCGCGATGCGGCCGAGCAGTTCCATCGCCTCCTCGACGGTCAGCGGCTCCACGACGATCCGGTGGGCACCGGCCAGACCCGCGAGCCACGACCGCGAGGCGATCACGGCCGCACCGCCGCCGGTGCCCGGCAGCAAGGGGCGCACGGCCGCCTCGTCGGGGGCGTTCTCCAGCAGCAGCAGCACCCGGTGCTCCGCCAGCCAGTCCCGCCACACCGCCGCCGCCTGCGCCGGATGGTCCGGCAGCAGCGCCGTGACACGGTCGAGCCGGGCTGCCCGGGCCAGCTCGCCGAGGACGTCGGCGAGTCGGCGGTTCGTGCCGTCGGCCCGACGGAGGTCGACGAGGAGCCGGCCGTCGGGGAAGTCCTCGCGCAACGAGTGCGCCAGATGGACCATCAGGGCGCTCTTACCGGTACCCACCGGCCCCACGAGCACGTTGACCTGGCCGTCTCCGTGCCGCACCGCGTCCCGCAGCTCGGCCAGCTGCTCCCGGCGGCCGGTCCAGTCGGATGTGTCGGGGGGCAGCAGGGTCCGTGCGGGCGCCCGGCGGGCGGCGGTCGGCGCGGGGCGGTCGAAGTCGCCGGGAATTCCGGCCAGCACCGCCCGGTACGCCTCCTCCATGACCGCGCTCGGCGCGAGTCCCAGCTCGCGGGCGAGCAGCTGCCGCAGCGACCCGTAGACGGCGAGCGCCTCGCTCTGGCGCCCGGCCCGGTGCAACGCGATCATCTGCACGGCCCGCAGCCGTTCCCGGAGCGGGTGCTCCTCGACGACGTCGGCGACCGCCTCGGCGACCTCGGTGTCGCGGCCCCGCGCCGAGGCGAGTTCGGCCCAGGTCTCGTACGCGGAGAGGTAGCGGTCGGTCAGCCGGTCGGCCTCGGTGTGCAGCGGCTCGGAGTCCGACAGCTCCGTCAGGGGCGGCCCCTGCCACAGGTCGAGCGCCCGGCGCATCAGCTCCACCGCGGTGTCCGGCCGGCCGCCGCGGGCGGCCTCTCGCCCCGCGGCGGTCAGCGCCCGGAACCTCAGGGTGTCGACCTCGTCCTCCCGCACCCGCAGCAGATAGCCGCCGGGGGCCAGGTCGAGCCGGTCGGGCAGACCGGCCTCGCACAGCAGCCGCCGGAGCGCCCATACGTACTTCTGGAGGTTCTTGCGGGCGGTGCGGGGAGCCTCGGCGGGCCAGACGGTGTCGGCCAGACAGTCCACGGAGACCGGGGTGTTGGGGTGGCACAGCAGCATGGCCAGGACCGCCCGCTGCTTCAGCGGGCCGAGCGCCAGGGTCTGCTCCCCGCTCGTGACGGTGAGCGGGCCGAGCAGCGAGAACAGCACGGGGCGGGGGGAGTCGACGTCGGACACAGGCATGGGCACGGACATGCGGGCATTCCTTCAGCGTCTGGGGCGCGCGTCGGGCGGTGGGGGCGATGCGGTGCGATGCGGTGCGGCGGGGCCGTTCGGTGCGATGCGGTGCGGCGGGGCCGTTCGGTGCGGTGCGGTGGTGCGGGGCCGTTCGGTGCGGTGCGGTGCGGCGGGGCCGTTCGGTGCGGTGGTGCGGTGGAGGCGGTTACCTGCGCGGTGCGGCGCGGTCGTTGTCATGGCCATCGTTGTCGCGTCCCCGGCGGCACGCATCGGTGTGCCGCCCCCATATTTGTGCGCCGCCGCCCGCCCCACGTACGTGAGCCCGGTACGCCGACCGCGCACCGGGCTCCGGGGTACCCGGACACGTGTCGTGGGGCGCGCCTCAGACGGCCGCCGTGGGCCCGGTCGGGGCCCCGCCCACCGCACCGCGGGCACCATCCGCCGCGTCCTGCGGCGTCCCGTCCGCCTCGCCCTCAGCCGTCTCGTCCGCCTCCGCCTCGCGCAGGTCGCGGGCGGCGCGCACGGCCGCCGGTCCGACCAGGCCGACGACGAGCAGCGCCGTGCCGGTCAGCACCCACAGGGCCGTACGGACCCCGAACAGATCGCCCAGGAACCCTCCGGCCAGCGCACCGACCAGCACCGTCGACGAGGTGATGACCTGGAGGCCCGCCATCGCGCGGCCCATCATCGACTCCTCGACGTCCGCGGCCAGCACCGACACCAGGGCCACGTTGGCCACCGCGCCGAAGAGCACGGGCAGGCCGATCCCCAGGGCGGCGCAGAACACGGCGACCGGCAGCGGCCCCGCCGCCACCGGCAGCAGGGCCGACGTCAGCAACGCCCCCGCGAAGCCCGCCAGTACCGTCGTACGGGCGTCACGCCCGGGGCCCAGCAGCCGGCCGGCTATGGCCGACCCGGTCAGGCCCATGACGCCCGCCAGCACGAACGCCAGCCCGTACACACCGACCGGGACGTGCACCGTGCGCAGCAGGAACGGACCGGTCAGGGTCGCCGCCCCGGCCAGCGCGGCCGCCGGGGCCACCAGGAACAGCAGCAGGGCACGGTGGAACGGGTGGCCGACGAAGAACCGCAGCCCGGCGGCGGCGCCCCGGAGGCCCTCTCCACGCTTCCCCGTCCCCGGCTGTTCGGCCGTCCGGTCCGACGACCGCATGGACACCAGGGCCAGCGCGCTCAGGAGGTAGCTGGCGGCATCCGTGCCCAGCGCCGCCGCGCTGCCGAACAGGGCGATCACCGGGCCCGCCAGGATCCGGCCGACCAGAGCGGCGCCGAACTGCCCGGCCTGGAGCCTGGCCCGGGCCGGCCCGATCGCCTCCGCGCCCACCAGTTGGCGCAGATGGACGAAGTAGAGGGAGCTGAGCAGGACCGCGAGGAATCCCTGCACGAGCCCGAGGGCCATCAGCCAGCCGATCGACGCCACCCCGTGCCGCAGGCCCAGGGCCACCCCACCGACCGCGGCGGCCGACAGCAGGTCCAGCAGCATCATCGCCCGGCGCGGGTGGACGATCCGGTCCGCCAACACCCCGGCGAGCAGGCCGAGCACGATGCCCGGCACCGTCGACGCCGCGCTGATCAGGCCGACCTGGCCGGCGGTGGCCCCGAGATCCGTCAGGGCCACGACCGGCAGGGCGATGGCGGTGAACACCGTGCCGAACGCCGTGGCGGTCTGCCCGCACCAGTAGAGGTTGACGTCACGCCGCACTGACATTCGGCACTCCAAGGAGGGGAGAAGGGGATCTCTTCGTGCCCCCTCCGGGCGGGCCGCCCAGCCGTGTCCGGCCGTTCCCGTCGGACACGGACAGGGGCCCCGCCCGGAGGAGGGCGGCGGCACTACCCGGCTGCGGGCCCCCGCCCCGCGGGCGGTGCCGCCTCGGAAAGGGAGTCGACGGTGAACAGGGCGTCCGGGCGGGGCGTCAGCAGCTCGGTCAGGAAGAGCAGCACACCGGCGGAGCCGCTCCACAGGTCCGCGCTGAGGCGCAGCAGTTGATCGCCGGGGAAGCGGGTCCCGGTGGCGTGCGGCACGGCGTAGCCGAACAGCTTCCGCGCCGTCCGCACCGCCGCCGCCCGGCTCTCGGTCGAGCCGGTGACCGCCGCGTGGTCGGCGAGGGCGAACCCCAGACCCGACAGGCCCTGGAAGAGCCCCGGCATCACGGTGTAGGTGACGTCCATCACCGGCAGCAGCCGGGGCATCGCCGCGGCCAGCCGCTCGTCCTCGGTCACCGCCAGGTAGCGGGAGGCCACGTGCAGCATCCCCGCCGACCCGCAGTAGAGGTACGGCATGGCACGGCGGTCCACCGCCGAGACGGGGAAGGTCATGCCCGCCTCCTCCGGGGCTGCCTCGCGGTCCAGCTCCAGGTGCAGCAGGTCCAGCCCGCGCTTCAGGAGTGTCCGGTCACCGCAGACCGAGGCCAGCTGCTGGAGCATCAGGGCGACTCCGGACGGCCCGTGGGCCAGGCCGTTCGCCTCGTCCCGGCCCAGCCCGGCCGTGAGTTCCCCGTCGTCCGGCAGGGCGCGGGCCAGCGCGAGCGCCCGCTCCACGTGGTGCTCGTCGCGGGTGTGGCCGTAGAGCGCCAGGTGGCCCATGGCCAGACCGGCGGAGCCGCCGAACACGGTCGCGCTCTCCGCCGCCAGCGGGTGCCGGTCCGCGACCGCGAGGATGTCCCGGGCCTCGTCCACCAGCCCCTGGCCGGCCAGCACCGCGGCGATGCCGGCCACCCCGGCGTACAGCCCCGGGGCGAGGTCGCCGGCCTTCTCCAGGGCTTCTCGCCGCAGCCGCTCCAGCACCCCTGCGGGCAGCGGCCGGCCGGCCCGGTGCAGGGCGTGGACGACGCCCGCCGTGCCGTAGGCCACGCAGAGGGTGTTGGTCCGGTACCCGTCCGCGATGGTGGGGAAGACCCGATCCGGATGTTCCGGGTCCGCCATCGCCACCAGCGCGTCGGCCACCGAGTCGCGCAGCGCGGCCAGGTGCGTCGGCGGGTCGGCCGCCACTTCCCGGGGTCCGGGCAGCGGGCCCTTGCCGCTCGGCGTGCGGTACTTCGTGAGGCGCCGCCACAGGTGCTCCGGCACCGGGCCGGTCCGCTCGATGCCGTACCTCAGGTGTTCCAGCGCCTCCGGGTTGCGGGCCACCACGTGGTGGAACGGCGCCACGAGCAGCTGGGCGAGTGCGCAGACGCCGTAGTCGTCGCAGACCGACGGGTCCTGCGCGACCATGGCGGCCGGGGGCGCGTAGCCGGGGGTCCCCATGAAGGTGAAGTCCTCGCCCGGGCGTTGGGCGGCCTCGAAGTCGACCAGCCGGATGTGGTCGTCGTCGTCGACGAGGACGTTTCCGGGGCTGATGTCGACGAAGAGGTAGCCGCAGGAGTGCAGCCGGTCGAGGGTCCGCTCGACGCCTTCGATCAGCGTGCGGCAGCGCTCGAAGTAGTCGGTGACGTCCTGTCGGGTCGCGCTTGCCCGGATCAGCGGGCTGGTGACGGCCATCCAGCTGTTCATCGGCCTGCCCTCGATGAACTCCGTGACCAGGAAGTCGTGTTCCCACGCCGTGAAGTGGGCCAGCGGCTCGGGGGCCAGCCCGGGAGCCAGTTCATGGAGCGCGCGCAGGGTCTCCCACTCGGCGCGCAGCCGCGACCGGGACTCGCGGCCGTCGTCCTCGACGGCGGTGTGCGCCCGGGCCTCCTTGATGAATACGGGCCGCCCGGTGGCCGCTTCACGACCCCGGTACGCGCCTCCGGCGTTGCTGTGCCGCACCGCCGCCTCGAAGACGAAGCCGCGCATCGTCACCGGTTTCGCGGGGCCCTTGCCCTGCGTCGCGCGGCCCTCGACCGGTTTCGCGGGGCCTGCCGCGGCCGTCGTGCCCGGTGTCTTCCCGGTGGCCTCAGCGGGTGGGGCGGCCGAGGGCTTCGCCGGCGCCCGGAACGGGTCCGAGATGCCCTCCGGCGGCCGGAACGAGGTCCCCCGCATGTCCTCCACCAGGGCGCCGTCGCCGTCCCGGGCCAGCAGCACGTGGGTACCGTCGGCCCGCACGCGGGAGCGCGGCACGAAGGCGCCGTAGCGGTAGTGGACCGTCCGGGAATCGCCGTAGCGCCGGTCGGTGAGGATGAACGGCCCGTCCTCGTCGGCCAGTGCCTCACGCAGCGCCTCCATCAGCCGTCGTGCCGAGGCCTCGTCGGACGGGTACGCGGCGATGAACTTGCCGCTCTGCGGCCGGGGGGCGTGCTTGTGGTGCGCCCACTGGTAGAAGAGCCGGCACGACAGGTGCTTGAACGGGACGTCCTGCTCGAAGCAGATCGCGGCGACGGCGTCGAGCACTTCCCGGAGGCGGTCCGGCTTCGCGGAGACGTGGACCTTCCAGCCGTCCTCGACGCCTTCCAGCTTCTGGCGGAACCACATGGTCCACACCGCCGACTCGACGCTCCGCCAGTCCGACGGGACCGGATCGGGGCGGTAGACCTCGCCCCGGTCGGCCGCCGACTCCAGCGGCGCGTAGAACTCCGGATCGGCGACGGCGAACGCGAGCGGCTGATGCATGCTCTCCCCTTCTCTACCCTTCTCTTCCCGCGGCTCCTCCCTGGGCGGGCGGGGCGCTTCCGCGGGACGGACACGGACACGGCCCGGTACGCCGTGGACGGGCGGCGGCGGCCCGGCGGAGGGCTCGCTCTCCCGGGTACACCTCCGCCGTGGCCGGCCTGGGCCGGTCACGGCGGGAGAACCGAGTACGGCTCAGATCTGCTCGTACGCGCAGCTCACGGCACTCGTGGTGCTGCCGTGCGCCAGCACGTCGTCTTCCTCGTCGCTGCCGAACTCCTGCAGCGGGAGAACGGACTCGTCGGTACCGGTGGGCTCGATGTCGTCAGCCATGATCGTCTCCTTGATCGATGTACGGAACGGTGGAGTGGTGCGCTCGCCCTCGCGGGCGGCCCCGGCCCGAGCCTGAGCCCTTCGCCGATGGACAGAACGCTAGGAGCGGCCGGTCCGGGATCGGACTACACGCGGTGCCCGATCGGTATCCCCGCTGGTCACCGCCGTCCCGGAAAGCACACGGGTGCGGTCGCCCCGGCCGGAGGAGACCACGGCCGGCGGTCGGCCGTGCTCCCGACCTCACGGGTCCGTACACCGGGAGCGTGTCTCCTCGGCGTGCTCGTCGGGGGCCGGCCACCGCCGAACGTGGGACGCCATCGCCCGGACCTGAGGGCACCGCCCGGAAGCACCGCACCGGCTCACCCCGGCGGGACCTGCCGGACGAGCCGGGTTCATGACGGACAGCTCACGAACGGCTGCTCGGGTGGGCTGTGGACGGCACCTGGCAGCAACGCATGCGCACAGCGCCCCCGGCAGCGGCCGACCGTGCTGACGGCGCTGACCGTGCCGACCGTGCCGACCGTGCCGACCGTGCCGACCGTGCCGACCGTGCCGACCGTGCCGACCGTGCCGACCGTGCCGACCGTGCCGACCGTGCCGACCGT
>NZ_JBHWZJ010000013.1:26472-45630 GCF_042728415.1 Streptomyces sp. NPDC060198
CCGTGCCGACGAATCGGGAACGGCCCTGGGCCCAGTGGGTCACCCATCCGTCGAAACCGGAGGTGCCCGGCATCCGGGGGTGCCCGGCATCCGGGGGCGTCTGTGCGAAGGACAGCAGACCGTAGTAGGGCGGCCCGACCCGCGCAGGCCGTCGCAGACCTCGGTCACGGTGGCCCGGCCGGGCGATCGGACGAGCCGTCCGTCGCCCGCCTACCAGGCCGCGCTCCACCCCGGTCCCCTCCTCATCCGGGCTCGGTCGTGACCAACGTGAACGTCAGTTCGCTTGGATTCGCCCGCTACGGCGCCTGCGAACCCCACGCACGAGCTGCCGGACAGTCGCCACCTGGAGCAGCACCGCAGAAGCGACGAACCCTCCTGAGTCGTCTCCGTTCAGATAGGCCTGCACCGCGCCGCTGACGAGCACGAAGGAGACCAGAACGCCCGCCGTCGACATGGCCCAGCCGATTCGATCAGTCATCTGCGAAGTGTCCCGGCTCCAGCGCCTTCCTGCCTACCCCGCGCGACCGAGTGCGACGGGCCCGCGTGGCAGGTCCGTCGGAGGGCCAGGCCCTACGGCTCCCGGATCAGCAGCCCGGCCAGCGCGCGGAGCGCGGACCGGTCGGTGCGCCCCGTTTTCCGGACCAGCCCGGCGATGTGCTTCTCCACCGTGCGCGGCGATATGGAGAGACGGCGCGCGATCTCCGGGTTGCTCGGGCGCCCGGACGCCAGCAGGGCCAGGACCTCGTACTCCCTCGGGGTCACGCCGAGTTCGCGTACGGCGGCCGGAATCCGTTCCCGGCCGGCCCGCCGCTGCCGTACGCCCGCGCCCGACCTGCGCAGCAGGGCCCGGCAGGCCCCCGCCACCGCGGTGACCCCCGTCGTGTGGAAGTACTCCTCGGCGGCTCGCAGCCACACCACCGGATCGCCCCAGCCGTCGTCCAGCGCGGCTTCGGCCACCAGCCGCATCCCGAGGTGGTGGGCGGCGGGGAAGAGCGCCGCGTAGGTCTCCCGGACGGTCGCGAGGACGGCCGCGGCCTCGCCCGCCCGGCCGTCGCGTCCCAGCAGCACCGCCTCGGCCAGCAGCAGGAACTGCTGGTTCCAGGCGAGTTCCGCCGCGGGCGCCCCGGTGTGCTCCCGGAGGACCTCCCTGTCGGCACGGTTCGAGAGCACATCGAGGAGCGGCCCCAGCCCGTGGCTCCCCGACAGGTAGAACACCTGGGGCTGGGCCGCCTCCCAGGCCGCGACGGCCGCCAGTTCCGCCGTCGCGGCCGGACGGTCCTCCTCCATCAGCGCGCAGAAGGCACGGCACAGGCCGAGAACGACCGGGGTGAGGAAGGAGTCCGCCCCGCCTGCCCGGTGGAAGCGCTCCAGTTCCTGGTCCATCGCGTCCCGGTTCCCCCGGTGGGCGGCGAGCGTCGCCGAAGTCAGCAGGAGGTAGCGGTGGGTGGAGAGGTTGTGCAGCCGCGCGGTGGCCCCGAGCGAGCGGTCCACCGCCTCCCGCGCCTCCTCGTACTCGCCCCGCAGCACCGCGTGCATGGCGAGCATCCCCTCGGTGTCCTGGGTCAGCACGATCGCCCCGAGCGCCCGCGCGGTCCGCCGGGCCGCCTCCAGCCGGGCCGAACTCCCGGTACGCATGAACGCGTTGACACCCAGCCGGACGAGAGCCCCGACCCGCCACAGCGGCAGGGAGTGCCTCTCGGCGACGGCCAGCATCCGTTCCAGGCAGGCGTCGGCGTGGTCGAAGCCGCGTTCGCGGCCCAGCAGCGCGAGCAGGTGCCAGGCCTGGCACGCCACCACCGGCAGTGACGCCCGCTCAGCCACCTCGGCGGCCCGGCGCGCCGAGCGCTCGGCCTCCTCGGTACGGACGGCCGGGTCCGGCCCCCCGTGGCCCGGGGACCCCGGCAGCAGCGCGAGATGCCCCTCGACCACGGCGAGAGCCGCTCCCTGCCCGGACATCCCGTCAACGGGCCCACCGGCCCGCGGCATCAACGCCCGCGCCGCCGTCAGCTGGCGGCGCGCGTCCGCGCCCCGCTCGGCCAGGACGGCGTCCCAGGCGAGCCGGAGGTGCAGATCGGCCCGGCGGCCGGCGGCCGGCGCCCCCGGACCGGCCATGCCCAGGGTCTCGGCGAGCTCGAAGGCCCGCTCCAACTCCCCGGCCCCGGCGAGGGCCTGCGCAAGGTGCTCGACGACGGGCGGCCGGTCCGGTGCCGGAGCGAGCTCGGCCGCCCGCTCGAACAGGGCGACGGCGGACGCCCAGGCCCCGCCGGACTCGGCCCGCCGACCCGCCTCCGCGTAGGCGGCGGAGGCACGCCCGCGCTCCCCGGCCGCGGTCCACAGCTCCGCGACCAGTCCGCACCTGTCCTCCGCCAGGAGCGGATCGGCGTTCTCCAGGGCGGTGGCCGCACGTCGGGCCAGGGCCGCGTGCTCGGGCGGGGTCGGCACGGCGAGCAGCGCCTCGGCCGTCAGCCGGTGCCGGAAGGCGTAACCGTCGGTCCCTCCGCCGACAGGTACGACGAAACCGGCGCGGGCGGCTGCCCGCAGGCGGGCGAACAGATGCTGTTCGCTCACCCCGAGGGCCATGCGCAGGGTGGCGACGGAGAATCTCGGCCCCAGACACGCGGCGGTCAGCAGGAGGTGGCCCACCACCGGGTCGAGACGGCCCAGCCGCTGGGCATGGCTCTGCACGACCGACCCCGGCACACCTGTCGCCAGGTCGCCCGCCGCGACCAGGCCGTCCGGAGCCACCCGCACCGCACCCGCCTCCACCATCGCGGCGAGCAACTCCTCGACCAGATACGGGTTTCCACCGCCGTCCCCGGCCAGCCGGTCCACCACGGCGGCCGGCACCCGGTCCTCCTCGACCCCCAGGCACCCCGCGGCGACCGCGCGTACTCCCGGGACGTCCAGCGGGCGCAGCGTCAGCACGTCCGCCGTCCGGCCGCGTCCCGCCTCGCCGACGAGGTCGAGCGCCGCACCCGACTCGGGACGCGAGGTGGCGACGAGCAGCACCGGCAGCGCGGCCAGGTTGCCGACCAGGTAGTCGACGACCGCCAGGGTCTCGTGGTCCGCCTCGTGGAGGTCCTCCAGCACCAGCAGGCAGCCGTGTTCCCTGCCGAGGACGGCCAGCAGGCGCAGCAGCGCCTCGGCGAACTCCACCATGGTCTCCGGGTAGGTCGCCTCCGCCCGCCGCCACTCCGGGACCACCCGCGCGAGCGCGGGGCGGTAGGGCTCCAGCTCCGGGTCGACGGGCAGTCCGCCGACCCTGGAGTACGAGGCGAGGGCCTCCGCGAGCGGGCGGAGCGGCCCGGTGAGCCCCGTCGCACTGCTGCGCCCCCGCAGTACGCGCACACCGAGCGCGGCCGCCCGGTCGGCTCCCTCCCGGGCCAGCCGGGACTTGCCGATGCCCGCCTCGCCCAGCACGAACACGGTGCCGCCCCGGGACGCCCGCAACCGTGCGAGGGCCTCGTCGACGACGGTCAGCTCGCCGGACCTGCCGACGGTGACGGGGGACGTGACACGCATGGCGGAACCTCCGGTCGGGTCGGGGCGCACGGTCCGGACGAACGGACCGGGCGAGCGGTCCGGGGCCTCAACGACAGGTCTGCGTGAGGGTGGTGGGGTTGCGTGGTCCCGCGCCCGACAGGAGGTCGGCCCGGCGGCTCAGCCCGCCACCGCCGCCGAGCCGCACACGGTCGGCGGGGTGGCCCACGCCGCTGTCCCGCCGTGCCGCCGCCGTCTCCCGGACGCGGGTGCTCTCCGTCGCGTTCATCGCGTACTCCGTTCCTCTTCGAGGGGTGTGGCCCGTGCGGCGGGCAGGACGCCCGCCGCGGCCGATGGTCCGTCATCCGGTGCCCGCAGCAGCAGGACCGAGGGCACCCGCGCGGCGAAGCCCAGCCGCAGCAGGGTGTAGCCCGTCCCGGCGAGCCCGTGGAGCAGCCCGGGGACGACCGCCCCGCCCGGAGTCCCGTACCGGAGCGCACCGCGCTCGACCGCCGCCACGACCGCCGCGGCCCGCCACGCCCCGGCCGTCGTGCGCGCGCCGGTCGGGCGCCATGCCGCTCCGGGGGTGGCGGCGGGGTGGAACAGCAGCTCCAGCGCGCCGGGTTCGCCGTGGCACAACCCGTGCGCGGGCAACGGTCCGTGGCGGTGCGCGGACCGTACCGCGCTCGCGAGCCGCGCCGCGAGCACCGTGTCGGCGGCGGCCGCCCCGGTGTCGGCCACCGCCAGGGCCACCCCGGGCGCGCCCCGGCACCAGCCCGGCGGGCCACCGGCGCGAGCGTCCGCCGCGGTACGCAACGCCGCCGCCCGCAAGGCCGCCGCCCCGGCCCGCCCGTACCGCGCGTCCCCGCCGGCCCGCGCGTACCGCAGCAGCGCCCAGCCGACCCCGGCCCGGCCGTCGGCGAAGCCCGCGCGGCCCGGCGGCGGCGCGTCGAGCAGCCGCTCGGCGGCGAGGGCCGCGGCCCGTCGTGCCGCGGCCGACCCCGTCATCCTGTCCACCGCCAGCAGCGCGGCCAGCCCGCCGGCCGTGCCGCCCACCACGCCGTACTCCTCCTCGCGTTCCACGGCACACCCGGCGAGGGCCACCACCGGCTCGACCAGCCCGCGGATCTCCGTGTCGTCCAGGCACTCCGCCACCGAGGCGACCGCGTACGCGATGCCGCCGAGCCCGGCGAACCCGCCGGACCCCACGTGCCCCAGCTCGTCCGGGCGGGCGGCCAGCGCGGCCAGCAGACCGGGCAGCGGCCGGAGCGCCTCCCGCGCCCCCTCGGCATACCGGTCCTGCCCGGTGAGGGCGAAGAGCCGGGCGAGGAACAGCGCCACCCCGCTCCAGCCGCTCCCCAGGTCCGCGCCGAGCGGCTGGAGGCGCCAGTACCGGTCGCCCAGCAGCTCCAGGCCCAGCCAGTTGACGGCCCCGGCTCCCCGGTACGCGTCCACGAGGAGCCGGTCCCCGATGATCCGGGCCGCGTCGAGAAACCGCCCGGGGTCCGGCCGGGACCAGGTGCCCGGCCGGTGCGGCGGACCGCAGCGCCCCGGTGGCGTCCGACGGACCGCCCCCGGCAGGGGCTGTCGGGTCCGGCCGCCGTGCGCTTCGGTGCGCGACCGTCCCGCCATGGCCGCGCGGACGATCCACTCCTGCCGCGCGAGGTCCCGCGGGCCCATCGCCCGGATCCGGTCCGTGACCGCGTCGAGCCCCGGCCCGCCGAGGGCGCCCGCCACGCGCCGGCCGCTCGCGGTCCACAGATCGGCACGGCCCGGACGCGCGGTGAACAGCGGTACGTCGCCGTTCCACAGGTCCGCGATCTCGTCCTCCACGAGTTCCGGCCGGGCCGTCGGCCACCCGTCGCCGTCGCGCAACGCGCCCAGCACCCGGTCGCGTTCCTCCCAGCCGCGCAGCAGGTCGGGATGGGTCGACTCGTCCAGCAGCGTCGCGTACACCTGGGTGGCCCGCGCCACGACCCGCACCTCGTCGTTCGCGCAGCGCGCCAACGGGCCGCCCGGGAGCAGCAGTTCGTCACGGTGAGCCACCACGGTCCGGTATCCGGCGCGGAATCCGGCCAGCAGCGCCCCCAGGTGCTCCGCCGGATCGGCGACCGCCGCGCCCAGGCGTGGCCGGTTCTCGCCCCCGGCGAGCGGTCTCCTCACACGGACGAGCCGCATCGCGTCGGTGCCCGCACCGGCCCAGCCCACGACGTCCAGCGGTGTCGCCGCGCCGGGGTCCCCGCCCACCCCCGAGACGTCCCGGACGTCCTCGTCGCCGATCCACAACTGGGGCAGCAGCCCGGTGCGGTGGACCGAGGCCTCCAGGGCCGCTTCGGCCGGGTCCCTCCTTCCGGCCGCCGGCTCCGGCGGGTGGAAGAGCGTCTCCACGTCCACGAGGACGGGCTCGTCCCGGCAGGCGACGAGATTCTCGTGGTGGAGGTCGGTGGCGCCCACGGCGTGCGCCAGGGCGAGCAACCCGCCCAACCGCAGGTAGAAGCGGTCGACGTCCGCGGCGGTACGGCACTCGTCCGGTGCGACGAACTCCGCCCAGCCGTGGCCGGGTCGCTCGACGACGGTGGGGACGCGCAGATCCGGCAGCCCGGACCGGGCGTTGAACCAGTCCAGAAGACCGGCGCAGTGCCGGTCCACCGTGAGCGGCCTCGGCTTGTGGACCACCTGGCGGCCCGTCGCGAAGCGGAGTACCGCCACGCCCCGGCCCTGCCGGTGCCCGTCACCCAACGCCCCGCGCACGGCGACCAGTTCGCCCGGATCGACGCCATGCAGCAGCCCTGCCACGATCAGGGGACGGTCGGCGGCGAACCGCTCCAGAAGCTCGAAGAACGCTGCGGCGGCGTACAGGCAGGCCTGTCCGACCAGCCTGCCCAGGACCGGATACCGCACGAACAGCCCCACTCGCTCACACGGTTGGGACGATCGTCGGAGGAACGACCGGAAGCGCAGCCCCTGCGTGTCCCCTTCGGTCAGCCCGTCGGCGCCTGCCGCGTGCAGCTCCAGGACGAGGGTGCGGGCGGCCGTCCCGGCCAGCCGGCCGGCCAGGTCCTCGGTCCACCGCGCCCGTACGGAGGCGGCGACCCGCTCGCGCACGGGCAGCAGTCGTGCCGCGTGCCGGGCGAACGGCTCCATCAGCGCGGCGAATCCGGTGAGGCCGGGCAGTCCGCCGTCCGGCAGCACCAGCGGCTCGTCGCGTGCCACGGCCTCTTCGACGAAGCGGGCCCACTCCGGGCGCACCCCGGCGGTCCGGTCGACGGGGGCGACGGCCCGCAGCCACCAGCCGTCGGGGAACACCGCCTCGGCGTGGACGATCACAGCGGGGACACCCCGGTCCCCCGGGCCCACCCACTCGCTCCGGCGCGACCGAGGGCTGTCCCGCCCGTCCGGCGACACCCGACACGCGCGCTCGCCGCGGTGTCGGGATCATCCCGACGCGTCCGGTGCCGGCGCGACCCTCCGCCGTGCGATCGCACGCACCGGACGCCGCCGGACCCGCCCTCCGGGCGGACGGCGTCATTTCCGCAACACGCTCCAGCCACGCGGCTCACCACTTCCTCCCCCGGCGCCCCATGTCCTCCCCCGGTGCCGCGGGCGGCACGCGGGGTACCGGTTCGCACCGGATTCCGCGTGCTGCCCGGGCCGTTCAGACCGGAGCGACCGGCCGGACGTGACCAGCCGGCCCAGCCGAACCGACCGGACCAGCCGAACCGACCGGACCAGCCGGACCGACCGCCCCGACCGGCGTGATCAGAAGGTCGTCTCGATCTCGATGGTGAAGCAGCTGCCGAAGACGCTGATCCAGCTGCCCCGGTTCGTGTATCCGAGCGCCTCGGTGTCCACCGCGGTCTCCTCAAGTCCCTGCAGGGCCAAAATCGCGTTCATGGTGCTTCCTCCTCCTATGTGTTCCCGGCCGGCCGGCTGTTCCGGCAGCCGGAAGTCTCAAGGGGTGCCCGGCTCGGGGAGCAGCGGCGCACCGGGCCCGTCGAGCACCCGGGCGAGGGCCAGCAGCACACCGGCGCTGCCGGATCCCAGGTCGGCGTGGAACCGCTCCTCCGCGGCGCCGAGCACCCGCAGCCCGTCGGGGTGCCGGATCGCGTACTTGGCGAGCCCGGTGGCGACGCGCAGCGCCGTCGCCCGCTCCCCGGGCCCGCCGACGTGCCCGGCCGGCTCCGCACGTTCCGCGTAATCGGCGTACTCGGCCAGCGCGTACACCGGACCGGCGAGGCCCGTGTGCAGGCCGGGGTCGACGGTGCAGGTGAGCCGGCACATGGCCACGACCTGCGGCAGGGTCCGTACGCACCGCTCGTCGCCGGTCGTGGCGGCCAGCCGGGTGAGCGCCAGCGCCACACCCGCGGAGCCTTCCGCCAGGTAGGGCAGTATCCGGCTCTGCGTGGTGTCCCGGAACATCAGCCCGTCCGCACCACCGTCGGCGGCCCGGTCGAGCTCGGCGTGCATGAGGGCGACCGCACCCCTCAGGTAGCGCTGCTCGCCGGTGTACGTACCGATGGTCTGCAGGAACAAGGCCGTTCCGGCGAGCCCGGACGCGAGCCCGGGAGCCCCGGCGCCGGACAGCAGCCGACGGGGGTCCTCGGCGACGAAGGCGTCCGCGATCCCGGCGGCGAAGGCCAGCCGGCGGTCGCCGCCGAGGCGCTCGTGGAGCGCGACGTGGGTGAGCCCGATGCCGGCCGCACCGTGGGCCAGTTGGGCCGAGGCGAGGCTGAGCGGGTGGCCCGGGGCGGTGTCGAGCACCTGCCCCGCCTCGTCGCCGAGGCCCAGTTCGGCCAGGACCCAGGCGATCCCCGCCGTACCGTTCTGGAGTCCGGGTGCCAGCACGGCGGCGTTCTTCAGCGCGTCCCGGCGGAATCTGGCCACCAGCTCGTCCGGAACGCCGGCGCCGGACCGCAGCAGGGCGTGGAGCACCCCGGCCGTCCCGTGCTCCAGGCAGTGGGTGTTCACGGCGTAGCCGCGCGGCGGCGGCGGGAACACCCAGTCCCGGCCGTCCGGCCTCGCCATGGCCAGCAGACCCGCGGTGAGTCCGGCCCGCAGACGCTCCAGCTCCCTCTCCGGGTCCGCGTCGAGGGACGCCGCCGAAGGCAGGTCGTGCACGGGGGCCGGAGCCCCGGCAGCGGCGGTTCCGGGGTGGAAGCGGGTCACGGTGCGCCACAGTTCCGCGGGGACGGGGACGACGTGTTCGAGGTCCCGGCGGTAGAGCTCGGTACGGCCCACCGGGTCGCGTACCAGCTGCTGGGTCAGCGGGAAGAGGGCGAACTGGGCCAGCCCGGAGAATCCGTACTCGTCGTCCTCCACACCGGCCGCCGCCTGCGCGGGGGTCGGTTTGTAGCCCGGGGTGCCGAGCGCGCTCGGCTTCTCGTCGAGCGGGTTGGCGGTCTCGAAGTCGATCAGGCGCACGCCCAGGTCGTCGAGGACGACCACATTGCCGTGGCTCAGGTCGCCGAAGCGCAGCCCGATCCCGTGCAGCCGGTCGATGGCGGCGCGAAGGCTCGCCAGCACCCGGTCCACACGGGCGAGGTACTCGGTGTGCCGGGCGGGGTCCACGTCGAACCGCCCCATCACCGTGTGGGCGGCGACCCACTGGACGAAGCCCGCCCCCTCGACGAACTCGGTCACCAGGAAATCGTGTTCCCACTCGGTGAAGTGGTCCAGCGGCTCGGGACAGAGCCCGGGCGCCAGGGAGTGCACCCGCTCCAGGGTCTCCCACTCGTGGCGGAGCCGACCGCGGGAGTCGGTTCCGTCGCCCATGAACCCGTTGTACGCGCGGGCTTCCTTGACGAACACCGTGCGGCCGGTGCGGGTGTCGGTGGCCCGGTAGGTGCCACCGCCGTTGCTGTGCCGGATCACCCCGGTGACCTCGTACCGACCGTTCAGCAGGATCGGTCCGGTGTGGGGCGGCTCGGGAGTGGCGAACGGGTCCTCGACACCGGCCGGCAGGACGAACTGGGCGGACCGCACGTCGGGTACGTCCCTGCCCTGTCCGTCGCGCACCAACTGGAGCGTGGTGCCGTCCGCTTGGATCCGGGAGCGGCTGCGGTGGGCTCCGTACCGGTACTGCACGACACCGCTGTCGGCGTAGCGGCGGTCGGTGAGGACGTACGGACCGGTCTCACCCTTCAACTCGGCCGTCAGCCGCTCCATCAGCCTCCGGGCGGTGGCGACTTCGGGCGGATAGATCGCGATGAACTTGCCGGCCTGCGCCCGGTCGACGTGCTTGTGGTGGAACACCTCGTAGAACAGCTGCGCGCTCAGGTGCTTGAAGACCAGTCCCTCGTCGAAGCAGACCGCCGCCACCGTGTCGAGCGTGAACCTCAACCGCTCGGGCCTGGTGGACACATGGACCTTCCAGCCCTCGTCCACGAGCACCGGTTCGGCCGGCCGCCAGTAGGTCCACGTCCCGTCGACCGTCCCCGACCATCCGTCGGGAATCTTGCTGGGAGCGTACGTCTCGCCCACGTCCGAGACCCGGTCCAGGGGGAAGTAGAACTCCTTGTCCGCCAGCGTCAACCAGAAGGCCTGCATCGCCGCTCCTCCACCGGTCCCGATCCTCCCGGGGACGCGGCCCCGGTGCCGGGAGCAGACGCTAACCAGATGTCCCGCCCACCCGCAGCCACCCGTTCGGGGGGCTTGCGGCGGCGGGGGCGGAAGCGGATACGGAGGCGGAAGCGGACACCGGTGAGCGGGAGTCGCACGGGACAGACGATTTCCGGCCACTCTTGGCAGGACGCCGCACCGCCCCCGAGACGTCCGGAACCAGCCACGCCCGTACGGATGCCGTACGAGGTATGTGCACCGCTCGCCGTAGTCGGTATCGTCGCGACGGCGTTGGGGCAGCCTGGAAGGACGGTGTCCGTGAGGGGTTCGGGGGATGCGGGGGAGGCGGTTCTGCGGGAACTGCGCTCCGCTGCGGCCGCACATCCACTGGTCAACCTGACCGGCCCGCTCGGAGTCGGCAAATCCGCCCTCACGGCCGGCCTCCACGGCGCTGCGCGGGTGGACCTCGACCGCCCCGACGGACCGGCCGCGTTACGCCGGGCGCTCTTTGAACCGGCCGGACCGACGCTGGTCGTGGACAGCGTCGACGGCCGGGCACGCCGGGACACCCTGTACGCCGAGCTCGAACACCCCGACCACCGGTGGCCGAACCTGGTCGTGGTGAGCCGTCGACCGCTCCTCGCCGACCCCCGGTGGACGCACTCGGGCGCGGCCACCGTCACCGTGGCCCCCGCTCCCGAGGAGCGGATCGCCGCGCAGGCGGCCGCCGTGGCCGACCCGGACGGCCGCGCCGTCGTCGTCCAGCTCGCCGGCGGAATACCGTTGATCGCGGACGCGGCACGGCGCGCGCTGGACACCGGCATCCCCCCGAACGCTCTCGGAGCCGTCGCCGACCAGGTGTCCGAGGAGATCATGGAGCGGCTCGGCCGCGAACTCCCCGGCAGGCAGTGGCGCCACGCCCTGCGGCTGCTCGCCACCGTGGGGTCCGGGGACGAGAGGCTCCTGCCCGGTGGCCCCGACCACTTCGCCTCACTCGCCTCGCTCAGCATCGTCGAACGGAGCGGGCTGGGGCTCCGGATCACCGAGCCGTACCGCACCCTGTTCGAACTGGCCTACCGGTGGCGGCGGCCCGAGTCCCACGAAAGCGCCCGGGTCCGCGCCCGCGACTACCGCCTCGCCCTGCTCGCCGGCGCTCGCGACCGAGCCGAACAGGCCGCCCTCGCCGAACAGAGCCTCTTCCTCAGCGCCGGCCCCCAGGTCCGCCGCGCCCTCTTCCCGGCCGACGCCCGTGCGGTGCGCGTACGCTCCGCCGTCGCCGCGGACGCCTCCGACATCGGCGAGCTGATGCGCCAATGGGCCGACCACAGCGGCTTCGACCCCCGCCGCTGCGACCGGCTCACCGAACGCTGGGCCGGCGACGACATCTCCGCCTTCCACCTCGTGTACGACCGGGACGACAAGGCCATCGGCATCGCCGGCCTCATGCCGATCGACGACCGGACGACCACGGGCATGGAACCGCTGCTCCAGCAGCACAGCGCGGCGGTGGCCCAAGGCGGCCACTTCCTGGGGGCCGCGCACTGCCCCGACCCGGCCGTCCGGGCCATCCTCCTGCGCCACCTCCTCCAGCACGCCTCCGGCGGCCAACTGGTCGTCTCCACCGCCAACCCCGAGTACCAGGGCCTGGTGAACAGCCTCGGCTTCCGGGTCCACGGCTCCATCCGCGACGACGTCTTCCACTGCGGCCGCCCCCCGGCCGTCTACAGCAACGATTTCTCCGCCGCCGCGCTCCCCTGGTGGCTCGGCCGGCTCGACGGCAACGGCCCCCGGCCCCCGGCCCGCCCCGGGCCCCGCATCGCCCCCAAGGAACTCCAGGTCCTGCTGGACTACGTGTCCGGCATGACCCTCAAGGCCGCGGCCCGGCGGGCCGGCATCTCCCAGAACACGGCCAAGGACTACCTCAACCGGGTCAAGTCCAAGTACCGACTGGCCGGGCGACCCGCCTACACCAAGATCGACCTGGCCCACCGCGTCCACGAGGACGGCCTCGGGCCCACGGCCCCCACGATCGCGGCCCCCCGGATCGAGCCGTAGGGCATACGTGCCGGCGGCCTCGTACGGCGCTCCCGGCGTGGAACGCGGGCATGAAAAAGCCCCAGGTCACGGCGAGTGAGTCCTGGGGCAATTCCGAGCCGCCTTCGGGATTCGAACCCGAGACCTACGCATTACGAGTGCGTTGCTCTGGCCAACTGAGCTAAGGCGGCACGCCCTGTCGCACCATGGTGCGATCAGCAGCGGGGCCAAGTCTACACAGTTTCCGATGGTGCTCCGTACCACCTGCCCCACAGGCCCTCCTCGCAGGTCAGGGCGGCGGGGCTGCCAGGCTGTATGGCCGGGCTGGGGGGCCGGGAGCGGGCCGGGCCCCGGGACTCAGGTGCACGTGGTGCCCTTCTTGGGGACGGTGCCCTCCAGCAGGTACCGGTTGATGGCGGTGTCGATGCAGTCGCTGCCCCGGCCGTACGCGGTGTGGCCGTCGCCGTCGTAGGTGAGCAGGGTGCCGGAGGTGAGCTGGTCGGCGAGGGAGACGGCCCACTTGTACGGGGTGGCCGGGTCCCGGGTGGTACCGACGACGAGGATCGGATCGGCGCCCTTCGCGTGGGTCGCGTGGGGGGTGCCGGTGGGGTCGACCGGCCAGTACGCGCAGTTCAGGGCGGCCCACGCGAAGTTCTTCCCGAAGACCGGGGATGCCTTCTCGAAGCTCGGGACGGCCTTCTCCACGGCGGAGCTGTCGGAGAAGGCGGCGGGCAGGTCGAGGCAGTTCACCGCGTAGTTGGCGAACATGAGGTTGGCGTACGAGCCGTCGGGCGAGCGCTCGTAGTAGCTGTCGGAGAGGGCGAGCAGCCCGGAGCCGTCACCGTGCTGGGCGCCCGCGATGGCTTCGCGGAGCTGGGGCCAGGCGGACTCGTCGTACATGGCGGCGATCACCCCCGTCGTCCCGAGGGACTCGCCCAGCTTCCGGTCCTCGCCGGTCGGGACCGGCTCGGCATCCAGGTCCTCGAAGAGCTTCTTCAGCTCCGCCGCCGCGTCGGCGGTGCTCGTGGTGCCCAGCGGGCAGTCCTTCTGCTTCACGCAGTCCGCGGCGAAGGACTCGAAGGCGCCCTCGAAGCCGGCCGTCTGGTCGCGGTTGACGTCGACGGCGGGGAGCGACGGGTCCAGCGCGCCGTCCAGGACCAGGCGCCCCACCCGGTCCGGGAACAGGTCGGCGTAGATCGCGCCCAGGTACGTACCGTACGAGGCACCTACGTAGTGCAGCTTCTCGTCGCCGAGGATCTCCCGCAGGATGTCCATGTCCCGGGCCGAGTCGACGGTGGAGACGTACGGGAGGATCTCGCCGGAGCGCTTCTCGCAGCCGTCGGCGAACTTCTTGAAAGCGGCGCTCAGCTTCTCGGTCTCCGCCTCGTCGTCCGGCGTCAGGTCGACCTGGGTGAACGCGTCCATCTCCTTGCCGGTCAGGCATTCGACGGGCTCGCTGCGGGCCACTCCGCGCGGGTCGACGGCCACCATGTCGTACCGGGCGCGGACCTGCGCGGGGTAACCGAGGGCCGCGTACCCCTGGAGGTACTCGACGGCCGAGCCGCCGGGGCCGCCCGGGTTCACCAGGAGGGATCCGATCCGCTCGCCCGGCCCGGTCGCCTTCTTCCGGGAGACGGCCAGATCGATGTCCCCGTCGCCTGGCTTCTGGTAGTTCTTCGGCGCCTTCATCGTCGCGCACTGGAAGCCCTCGACGCCGCACTCGCCCCACTTCAGCTTCTGCGCGTAGTAGGGGGCGAGGTCCTTGGCGGCCACGGTCGCCGAGGAGCCGACGGCGGACGCGCTGGGCGTCGAACCGCCGCTCGTGCAGCCGGAGACGAGCAGGCCGGCAGTGCCGAGCCCGATGGCGAGGGTCTGGAGCAGGCGCCTGGAGTCCATGCCCGGAGCGTAGTCGCCCGGTGACGAGTCGTCCGATTTCCTCCTCATTCGGGTGAACGGGAGGTGCGGCATCCGACGCGGTGCGCGTGCGCCCCCACGCGCGCTCAGCCCGCCCGCAGCGCCATCGTCATCGCCTCGACCGCCAGCAGCGGCGCTACGTTCCGGTCGAGCGCGCGCCGGCAGGCGATCACCGCCTCGATACGGCGGAGGGTCTGCGCCGGCCCGGAGGACTCGGCGATCCGGTCGAGCGCGTCCCGTACGTCGGTGTTGGCGAGGGCGATCCGCGAGCCCATCTGAAGGGCCAGCACATCACGGTAGAAGCCGGTGAGATCGGTGAGGGCGAGATCGAGGCTGTCGCGTTGGGTACGCGTCCTGCGCCGCTTCTGCTTGTCCTCCAGGTCCTTCATCACGCCCGCCGTGCCACGCGGCATCCGGCCGCCCGCAGCCGCTCCGAGCGCCGCCTTCATCTCCTCGGTCTCCTTGACGTCGACCTCCTCGGCGACCTGCTTGGCGTCCTCGGCGGCCGTGTCGATCAGCTCCTGCGCCGCCTTGAGGCAGCCGCCCACATCCGCGACGCGCAGCGGGACCTTGAGCACGGCGGCCCGGCGGGCCCGCGCCCGCTCGTCCGTCGCCAGCCGACGGGCCCGCCCGATGTGGCCCTGGGTCGCACGGGCCGCAAAGTGGGCCCGCTCGGGGTCGATGCCGTCGCGGCGGACGAGGACGTCCGCCACCGCCTCCACCGGAGGCGTACCCAGCGTGAGGTGACGGCAGCGGGAACGGATCGTGGGCAGCACGTCCTCCAGCGAGGGCGCGCAGAGCATCCACACCGTACGCGGGGCAGGCTCCTCCACGGCCTTGAGCAGGACATTCCCCGCCCCCTCGGTCAGGCGGTCGGCGTCCTCCAGAACGATGACCTGCCAACGGCCCACGGCCGGCGAGAGCTGGGCACGGCGCACCAGGTCGCGGGTCTCCTTCACACCGATGGAGAGCAGGTCCGTGCGGATCACCTGGACATCGGCGTGGGTGCCGATGAGGCTGGTGTGGCAGCCGTCGCAGAACCCGCAGCCGGGTGCGCCGCCCATGGCCCGGTCGGGGCTGGTGCACTGGAGGGCGGCGGCGAAGGCCCGGGCGGCGGTGGACCTGCCGGAACCGGGCGGCCCGGTGAACAGCCAGGCGTGCGTCATCTTCGAGCCCGGGGGCACGGGCTCGCCCTTGGCCGTCGCGGTGACCAGGACGTTGGCGTCACGGGCGGCAGCCGAGAGCTGCTCCTGCACCCGGTCCTGACCGACCAGGTCGTCCCATACGGACATGGTCACCGCCCTTCCGGTGGTGTCGTGCGGTCCTGCGGTGACGAGAACCGGAGGCGTACGGCGCGCCTGAGGTCCTGCGGTGCGGGAAGCAGGAGGCATGACTGCGCGCTTCCATTGTGGGGGACCCCGCCGACAATCCCGACGCCGTACGGATTTCGGGGGCCCTCTCCCGGTCCCCCGACGACGCGGACGCCCCCCGGTCCGGTGATCCGGTCCGGGGGGCGTCCACCGCGCCGTACTCGTACGGCGGGGCGACCGTCAGCGGCGCGGACGCCGACGGCCCTTGCCGAAGCCGTCCGGTTCGTCGTCCTCATGTCCGCCGAGGAGCTCGTCGGCGAGCGTCGGCAGATCGTCCAGCGGGGTCTCCTCGGCCCAGTCCGGACGCGGCCGGCGCGGGCGGGCCGCCTGCTCGTACGCGGCCCGGTCGGCGGCCGGATCACCGCTGATCTGCGGCAGCTCGCGGGTCCGCTCGGTCTCGCTCTCCGCGGCGGAGGGCGCCGGGTCCTCGTCCCGGAAGATGCCCCGGGGAACACGGTCGGCCGGAGCGTCGGGGCGGTACGCCGGAAGGACGGTGGTCTCGTCCGCCTCGCTTGCTTCCTCGCGGTACGCGGGAAGCACGGTGGTCTCGTCGTTCGCCACCGTCCCGGCGGACCCCGTCCCCCCGTCGGCGCCACGCGATCCGTCCGCGCCGGCGCCACCGCCCGAGGACGAGTCCGGCCGACCCTTGGCCGGTCGCACCTTCGGGACCTGCTGAGTGACTTCGTTCGGGTTCACCATCGGCGTGGGCACCGTCAGCTCGTCCCCTGAGGCGCCTGAGGCACCGGAGGCACCGGAGGCACCGGAGGCACCGGAGGCACCGGAGGCACCGGAGGCACCCGAAGTGCCGGAAGCACCGCCCGCACCCACGGACCCCGACTTCGTCCACGGGTCCCGGACCGCACGCGCCTCCTCGGCACGCGCCGCCTCCGCCTTGCGGGCGGCCTCGGCACGCTCGGCCGCCACCCGCTCCGCCTCCGCGCGCTCGGCGGCCACCCGCTCCGCCTCCGCACGGGCCGCGGCCTCCGCCTTCGCCCGTACGGCGGCCTCGGCCGCCGCACGCTCGGCGGCCTCCTCCTCGGCACGGCGGCGGGCGGCCTCGGCGCGCACCAGGGCCTCCTCGGCCTTGCGCTGCTTCTCCAGCCGGAGCTCCTCGGCCTCCTTGCGAAGCCGGGCCTCCTCGGCGGCCTGGAGGCGCAGCCGCTCCTGTTCGGCCTCGCGCGCCTTCTCCTCGGCCTCCCGCCTGCGGCGGTCCTCCTCCTCGCGGAGGCGGAGCTCCTCGGCGCGCTGCCGGGCCTCTTCGGCCTGGCGCTCGGCCTCGGCCTGCCGGGCCTCCTCCAGCTCGCGCTGCTTGCGCTCCTCCTCCTCGGCACGGAGCTTGGCGAGCTGAGCCTGGCGCTCGCGCTCCAGCCGCTCCTCCTCCGCCTTGCGGGCGGCCTCTTCCTCCGCCTTGCGCCGGGCCTCCTCCTCGGCCGCCTTGCGCGCCTCTTCCTGGGCCTTGATCTCAGCCTCGGAGAGCGGCAGGACGCGGTCGAGCCGGTGGCGCACGACGGTCGTGATGGCCGTCGGCTCCTGGCCCGCGTCCACGACGAGGTAGCGGACCGGGTCGGCGGCGGCGAGGGTCAGGAAGCCGGAACGCACCCGGGCGTGGAACTCCGGGGGCTCGGACTCCAGCCGGTCCGGCGCCTCGGTGAACCGCTCCCGTGCGGTGGCGGGGTCGACGTCCAGCAGCACCGTCAGGTGCGGGACGAGTCCGGTGGTCGCCCAGCGCGAGATGCGGGCGATCTCGACGGGCGAGAGGTCCCGGCCGGCGCCCTGGTAGGCGACGGACGAGTCGATGTAGCGGTCGGAGATGACGACCGCGCCGCGTTCCAGGGCCGGGCGGACGACGGAGTCGACGTGCTCGGCGCGGTCGGCGGCGTACAGCAGGGCCTCGGCACGGTTCGAGAGTCCGGCCGACGACACGTCGAGGAGGATCGAACGGAGCCGCTTGCCGACCGGGGTGGCCCCCGGTTCGCGGGTCACGACGACCTCGTGGCCCTTGGCCCGGATCCACGAGGCGAGTGCCTCGACCTGGGTGGACTTCCCGGCGCCGTCGCCGCCCTCCAGGGCGATGAAGAATCCGGTGGCGGCGGGCGCGACGGCCGGGTCGCCGCCGCGCAGCGCCTCGCGCAGGTCGCGCCGGAGCGGGACACCCGCCCGGTCGTCCGTCTTGGCGAGGACGAGCGCGGCGACGGGCAGCAGCAGGGCGCCGATGAGCATCAGGGCGAAGGCGGCGCCGCCGTGGGCGAAGACGAAGTCCCCGGCGACGAGGCGGTGCCGGCCGAACGCGGCGGCCAGCAGCGGTCCGGCGACGGCGCCGATCGCGACGGCCACCCGGACGACCGCCTGGAGGTGCTCGGTGGTCTTCGCCCGCTGCGGCTCCTCGGTCTCCTGGTCGATCAGGGCGTGGCCGGTGTGTGCGGCGACCCCGGCGGTCCAGCCGGCGAACAGGGCGATCATCAGCCCGGTCGCCGTGTCCGGCACCAGGCCGAGCACCAGCAGCGCCACGCCGGTGAGGGCGAGCGCGAGGGCGAACAGCCGGCGCCGCGACAGCGCGGGCAGCACCTTGGCTGCGGTACGGACACCGAGGGCGGTGCCGCCGGTCAGTCCGAGGATCAACAGCGCGTACGTGGCGGGTCCGCCGCCCAGGTCCGCCGCCTGGAGCACGGCGGCACCCGCGGCCGCCGCGATCGCTCCGGCGACTGCCGCGCCGGCGGCGACGATCAGCGGGAGGGCGCCGGTACGGCCCTTGCCGTCACCGGCCCCGTCCGCCCCGGCCGTCCGCCGGCGCAGTCCCTCCAGCGGGGAACGCGGCCGGGGCGTGGGGAAGCCCGGCAGTTCGAGGAAGTACAGGGTCGAGATGGAGGCCGAGAACAGTCCGGCTGCGACGTACGAGCCGAGAGCCGCCTGGTGCACCGAGAACCAGTCCAGCCCCGCGCCCAGGAGGTTGCCGGCCAGAGTGGCCACCAGCAGGACCACCGCGGCGGCGGGCACCGCGAGGAAGTCCGTACGCACGGAGAGCCGGCGCAGCGCGTCGAGGTGGTCGGGGAGCGGACGTACCGCCGCGCCCTCGATCGGCGGGGCCGGCAGCAGCGCGGGAGCCGCGCTCTCCTTGGCCACCGCCCACAGGCGTTCCCCGGCCCCCGCCACGAAGACGGTGATCAGGATCATCAGGAGCGCGTTGTCCGGCGTCCAGTCGATCCAGAGCGGCGCGACGACCAGCAGCGCGAGCCGTAGCCCGTCGACGCCGATCATCAGCCATCGCCGGTCCAGTACCCCGCCCGGTGCCGTGAGCGACGTCAACGGCCCCAGGAGTACGGCTCCGAAGAGCAAGGTGGAAAAGATCCGGACACCGAAGACTGCGGCGACGGCGAAGGCCGCCCCGCGGTATCCGGTGCCGAATGAGCCCTCCAGGACTGCTGCTTGCAGCGACAGAAGCACCAGCACGAGGACGGCGAGTGCGTCGCCGATCCCGCCGACGAGCTGGGCGCTCCACAACCGCTTCAGCGGCTGGATGCGCAGCAGGGCCCGTAGGGCGCGCTCGCGTGAGTCTGCGGCAAGTGTGTCGGAGGTGGGGCTCACGACCGTTGGCTGCTCGGCTCGCGTCATCCGTCCAGCCTATCGGCAGCCGTACGGTCGCCGTTGCCCCGGCCGAACATACGACCGTGTGGCATCCCGGAAGATTCCGTTACGGAATCCGCCCGGCGAGCGCCCCCGCCTCTTCCCCGGGCCGTTCGGAATCCACCCCTGAGGGGGCGAAGACCCGGACACACGTCCGCCGCCCCCGGCCGGAAACCGGGGG
>NZ_JBHWZJ010000014.1:0-45173 GCF_042728415.1 Streptomyces sp. NPDC060198
CGGCTCGTCGCGGGCGGGGCCGCGGACGGCTGCCGTCTCAGCGCGGGATCTCGCGGGTCGTGGCGGGCAGCAGCGGCCACTTGGCGGACAGGCGCATCGCCGCCTCCGTCACCGCCGGGTCGGCGGCTGCCATGCTCACGCCGTCCAGGTAGGAGTAGGCCCCGCTCTCGTAGAGGTCACGAACCGCCAAGACGTGTTGCTCAGTCCTGCGCTGCCGCTCCGCACGCCGCGTTTCGGCGCTGTCGAACCAGGCCCGGGCCCGGTCCGTCGCGGCGATGCTCCGCTCGCGGAGCCCACGGAGTTCGAGCCGGCGCTCCACCGCGGTGCGGTACGCGTTGAGGTGCGGGTGCTCCCTGCACAGTCCCAGCAGGAAGCCGATTCCGCCGGACAGCAGCAGCAGCCCGCAGAACAGCCAGAGGACGGTGTGCGGCGCGAGGTCGAGCCGGTCGACCAGGCTGCTGTCCGTCCGGGTCGGGTCCGCGAACCCCGGGACCCCTTCCTCCGCTTCGCCTCCCTGCGTCACGAACTTGGCGCGCAGTGTGCCCAGTACGCAGGCCAGACCGCCCCAGGCGCCGAGGAGGGTAAGGGCCGGGAACCAGGCATGGCGGACGGATCCGGTCTCCGGCCGCCGGCGCAGCACGTGCCCGGCGAGGTGGGGCAGGACCACCATGACGACGGCCGCGGAGACGGCGAGGGTCCCGGACATGAGATCCGCGCCGACCTGGCCCACTCCGTGGAACGGCTGGAAGGCGACCCAGTAGATGGGGATCTCGACGGCGAGGATCGCCCCGAGCAGGCCCCACGTCATCCACGGGGGAATGCCGGGCCGCTTGTGCAGCCCCTCCCAGGCGCGCGCCATGCCGATCTCGTCGGCCGCCCCGGCTTCCGCCCCGTCCGCCGGGCGCGGCGGCACCGGGGCGGGCGCCGACAGCGTCACCCAGTCACCGTCGGGGACCGGCCCGGGCCCCGGCTGCGCCCTCTGCCCCTGGCCGGCGTCCGCCCCGCGGGGGGCGGGTTCCGGCGGGGAGAGGTCGGGGAAGCGGGAGCGCATCCACCGCTCCTCGAGGCGGGCGCGGATGGAGTCGCGGAACCGCAGCCAGCGGCCCGCGCGCAGCGCCAGGACGTCCAACTGTCCTCGTGTGGTGTCTATTTGCTCCTGTGCGTCCGACAGGCGCCGGTCGATCAGAAGGGTCTCCTGGCGAAGCCGTTCGGCTTCGGTACCGGCGTAGGCGTCGTCGTACGCGGCCTCTTCCTCGGCCCGCAACGCCTGACCCTCGATCTTCCGGATGACCCGGTCCCGCACGGACGCCAGTTCGGACAGGTACGGGATGCGGTCGTCGCTCTGCAGGACGAGAGAGTCGAGCGCGCCGCTCTTCGCCGCCTTGCGGCCCCGCCGCCGGGAGGATTCGAGGAACCGCCGCTCGGACCGGTCGCTCAGCAGCGGGCGGTCGTCCGCCGGGGGCCTGGCGAAGTCCGCCGCACGCGGGGAGCGCACCCGCGCCGCACGCCGTGGGGCTTGCCTGTTCGGCAGGCGCAGCCGTCGGGGGCCCGGTGGGGCCGGCGGTGTCGGCCTTCCTCCCGGACGGGGGGTCTCATCGGTAGTCGGTGTGGACATGGGCCTTCGCCCTCCCCTCGAGAATCTCCAGCCAGAACGCCTCGAAGTCCTCGAATTGCCCCGGCTTCGCCTTGAACTGCATGCCGAACCCGACCGGGTAGACGTTCATCCCCTTGATGCCCGGGACGCCGCGTTCCGCCACGAGGGAGTCGACCGCCTCCGTCCGCTGCTCCTCCGAAGCGATCTTCGGCATGGACAACACGAAGTCCGGGTCGGCCTGCGCGAAGTCGCTCACCACGAGGAGCTTGGCCCCGGAGCTGTCCGGAGGCAGGGTGGTGGCGATCCGGTCGAGCGCTCCCCAGACGTCGGACCCGTTCTGGCTGCGGGCGCACTTCAGCTCCTCCAGGGAGCGGCCCGCGGCGACGTTGCGAGCCTTGCGGCGCTGGCTCTCCTGGTCGGTCGTCTCCTTGTGCGGCGGGTCGAGGTCGACGCCCTCCACGCGGCAGGAGGAACTCTGCGAAGCGCGGGTGATGGGCGCGAAGTCCACCGTCCCGCAGCCTTCGTCGTCGAGGAACGTGAGGAGGGTGGCCTTCAGCTTTCCCTCCGCGTCGAACCCCTCGTTCGACGAGGCCCCGGAGCCCGAGCCGTCGACGACCACGCCGCACGCGGTGGTGAGCGGGGCGGGCGGTGAGGTGCAGGAGACCAGGGTGGTGAGCAGCCCGAGAGCCGTCAGCGTGACCGCGTACAGCCGGGGCGACCGACGTGCCGCCGCACGGGTACCACGCGCGGCGCCCGTTGTTCCTGCCGTGGGGGTCCTCATGGCCGGCCCGCCCGTCCCGCGGTGGGACGCGCTCCGGGTGCCCTGACCGCCTGACTGTCGAGTATGGCCAGCGCCTGGCGGACGGCGGACGGGGCGGCAGCCGGACCCTCGTCGTTGCCCCAGTCGTGGATCCCCTGTCCCGTGACCGGCTCGCCGCCCGGGTGCGGCCGTGTGAAGTCCGGCCGGACCATGCCCGGAAGCCAGCCCGTGGGGCGCGGCTCGGCCAAGTCCCCCGTCCGGCGCGCTTCCAGCCAGACCGAGTCCCAGTAGCAAGCCAGTAACCGATTGGCACGCTCGGCGAGTTGTCGGTCCAAGGCTCGGTGCGCCGACGCCGCGTCCCGCCAGGCGGCCACCATCGCACCGTAGCGGGCCAGTGCCGCCGGAGCGGGCCTGCCCCGTTCTGTGTACTGGGTGACGATGCGGACGGACTCCGACTGGATCGCCCGGTGCAGCCGCCGGTCGGTCCGGAGCGTGCGCATGTGAAGCAGGGAACCGCTGCACAGGGCCTGGGCCCGTACGCCCAGCACGTAGGGCGGTAGCGCCCGGTCGGTCGGGGCTCCTTCCGTCCAGGCCTCGGCCAGAACCGGAAGCAGCCCGGAGGCGTCCCGCCTGCCGTGGTACCTGGCGAGTGCGACGGAGAGAAAACTGATCTTGGCCCTGGGGGCGCGGCCTCTTATTCGGCCGATCTGACTCATGAGGAGAAACCTCCATTCCTCTCGCAGGACCTGCGTGGAGATCCGTGCGTCGGGGGAGAGAGTAGCGGAAGGGAGAGAGGTCATGGAGGCGGAAAACGGGTGGAATTGATCCTTCCGCAGTGAGGCCCGGAAAACGACCGGAGTTCGACCGGAAAGCGGCCGGGAAGAGGAATGCGCGCGATTGCGGCGAGGCCGCTTCGCTGCGGATACTCCTTGCGGAAGCGAGCGAGGAGGCGTGATGTTCGCACGTATCGGCGGAACGCATTTTCCCTTGGAAACCCTCGGGCCGGGACGACGGCTCGGTATCTGGTTCCAGGGCTGCTCCCTGGCCTGCGGCGGTTGCATGTCGCGGCACACCTGGGACGCGCGAGGGGGGACGTCCCAGGACGTCGCCGCCCTGCTCGGGCTCTGGGAGCGGGCGCTCGCCGACGGGGCCGAGGGGCTCACCGTGAGCGGCGGTGAGCCCCTTCAGCAACCGGACGCCCTGGCGGAACTGCTCGCCGGCGCGGCCGCGCACAGGGACGGTGACGCCCACCGCGCTGCGAACGACCGGGCCGACCTCCTCGTCTACACCGGATACGAATTCGGCGAGATGACGCCCCGCCAGGCGGGTGCGCTCCGGCACGCGGACGCGGTGATCACCGGCCGTTTCCGGGTCGCGGAGCCCACCGCCCTCGTCTGGCGGGGCTCGGCCAACCAGACGCTCCGCCCGCTGACCGGGCGGGCAAGGGCCCGCTACGCACCACACCTGGCGCGGGAGGCGCCGGCGCCCAGGCTCCAGGCGGTGGTGGACTCCGGCGCGGACGGCCCCGGCATGCAGGTGTACGGGGTGCCGCTGCGGGGAGAGCTGCGCGACATGGAACGCCGGCTGAAGGACGCCGGCGTCAGGCTCAGGAATCCGAGTTGGCGGCCATGAGGAGTTCCGCGTGGTCCCGCCGCCGCACCACGAGCAGCACGGACCAGCTCGGGTCCCGTCGCAACTCCTCGGTCACCGCCCACACCAGCCAGCGCGCGGCGGTGGCCGGGGGCAGACCGCCGTGCCCCGCGCCCACCAAGGGGAAGCAGATGCTGGACAGAGGGAGCGCGAGGGCAGTGCGCTCGTGCCGGGCGAGAGCGAAGGAAGCGCCGACGGCCTCCGGGATCGCCGTGGGTGCGACGTGGTAGCGGTCGCCGTCCCCGAAGGGGGTGGCCACGGCCGCGTGGTGAATGCGCAGGACGCCGCGGAGCGCGAGTGCGCCCGCGGACGTGGCGGCCACGGTGCCGGGCCGGACCGGCAGGCCCGTCCTGCCGTGGGCGCGCAGCCAGACGCCCAGTTCGCGGGCGAGCACGTCATCGACGATCTTCCCAGAGGCGTCCCGGAACGCCGCCGCCCGGCGCAGCGCCCCCGAGACCGTGGGCCGGAAGGTCTTCGACATCTCCAGGTAGACGTTCTCGGAGGACACGAGCACATCGACGTCACGGACCAGCTCGATGGGGCTCACCAGCACCGTGATCCGGTCCCGCACGTGCCGGGGAACGGCGGCGGACGGCGGGAAGAAGCCCGGGCCAGGCGGGGCGGGCTGGGACGGCCGGCTCTCCGCCAAGGCTCCTGGAGCGCGGCCCGCGCCCCTGGCCACCGCCAGGGCGGCGGAGGCGAGCTCCGCCACGACCTCGTGTTCGTGACTCTTGCGGAAGCGCTCGGTGCTCACTCCGTAGACCGCGGCGGCGGCTTTGCGCCGGTCGACCGCCGGCATCCCGCGACGGTCCGGGAACAGGCCGAACGCGTGGCCCGCCGCCCTGGCCAGGGGGTCGCACTCGTTGCCGTCCGAAAGCGGCACCCCGCCGGCCAGTCGCTGCGCCGCCCTGCCCAGCAGTTCCTCTATCGCCTCGAGTTCGTCCTCCGGACCCGTGCGGAGACCGGCCGCGGTCGCGGCGGCGGCCAGGGCCTCGCGGACGCAATGGCGCAATCTGGGCAGTCCCCGGCGTCGCAGTTCCCGGAGTTCGTCGACGATGAGCGCGTGCGGGGGCAGGTTCGGCATGGCGTGCATCGTAATCCCGCCGCAGGACACGGGAAAGCACGAATGGGAGGCCGCGGGTTCCACATTTCCCGTGCCAACGCGCTTTCCAGTGATGTGGCGTCGCCCGAGCGGCGTCACCGATACGATCCAGCAGTCCGAGCCGATTCCTGTCGGTCGGAGCGGAGAATTTCCCGGAAGGCCGGACCATGACGACCACTGGTGCCACTGGTTTTGTTTCTCCCGAGGACGGTGGATTCACAGATGCCCGCCTCGTCGAGACGCGGGACCGGCTGGCCTCCGTCCCGCCGGAATTGGCTGAAAGATTCGTTCTGGTGAAAGTGCTCCAGGAAGCCGGTTTCCCGGCCCAGGCGGTGGTGCTGCGAGTGCGGGACCTGGAGGGCCCCACCCCCGACCTGCCACTTGTCCTGAAGTGGTATCACCGCCTGCACGCGCCCGAGCCGGCGGTCGTCGCCCTGCTGGGGGACCAGCCCGGACCCCTGGAGCGGCGGGTGGAGTCCGGTGTGGCCGACGGCCACCCCTACCACCTCCACCGGTCGCACGGGGAGACCCACCTCGGGCAGTACCTGCGCGAACACCCCGGGGCCATGCGGGGGGACCAACTGGACGCGGTCGTGAGGCAGCTGCACTCCGCCGTGGCGTTCCTCCACGCGCACGACGTCGTCCACCGCGACATCAGCCCGGACAACATCATGGTCGAGGCCCACGCGCACGGGATCGAACTCGTCCTCATCGACTTCGGGGTCGCCGTGCACCGTCCCGACGAGAGAAGCCAGCGGTCCGCGTGGCGGGGCAAGCCGCTGTACCTCGCCCCGGAGGCCGGATCCCGCCACCAGACGGTCTCGGAGGCGGGAGACTGGTGGTCCGTGGGCATGGTGATCGCCGAACTGGCCCTCGGCAAGCACCCGGTGGACTTCCGTGACGACGAGGCGGTGCTCGCCGAGATCGCCACTCACGACCCGGACGTCGGGGGCATCGAGGACCGGCGGATCCGGATGCTGTGCCAGGGGCTGCTGACGCGGGCACCGGAGTACCGCTGGGCCGGCGAACAGGTGGCGGCGTGGCTCGCGGGCGAGTCCCCGGAGATCGCGCCGCGGCGGACCGGAGCACCGTCGGACGAACGGGAGAAGACAGTCGAACCGTTCGCCTTCCTCGGCGAGTCGTTCATGGACACGGAACGTCTGGCCTGGACGCTCGACCATTACCACGTCGCCGCCGACCGGATGCTTGCCGCGGAGGAGAGCCGCTTTGAACTGGTGCGGTGGCTGGAACAGTTCGAGACCGTCGGCACCCGCCGGGCGGAGGAGCGGGACACGCTCCGAACCCTGCGCGCCGAACTGGCCGGACCGCCCACTCCCGAACTCACCGTACGACTCCTCAACTGGCTGGGACCCCGGCTCCACGCGACCTGCTGGGGAATGCCGTTGACCGTGCGCGGGATACGGGACCTGAGCAGAGTGGCTCAGGAGGGAGACGGCGGCGCGCTCCAACTGGTGGAGCACCTGCGGCGCCATCCCGGGATCCTGACCGCCCTGGCCGAGCGCCCCGACGGCGATGACCTGCACGAAGTGGCCGAACGATGGCGCACCCTGCGGGAGCGCTGGCCGCACCTCGTGAGGGAACTGCGCCGCAGCCCGGACCTCGGCCGTGTCACCCGCGTCGGGGGACCGCTGCGGCAGACGGCCGCCCTGGACGCGCGACTGCTGGAACTCGCGCGGGAACCGGCGAGGGTGGCGGCCCGGCTCGCCACCGCGACGATGAACCACCGGGACGGCCTGCCCGCCGCGGTGCCTTGGTTCGACCGGCTGCTGGCCACGCCGGACGATCCCCTGCGCCTGCTGGCCGCCCTGTTGCTGGCACCCCGGGCCGCGCAGGAGGCGGAGGCCCGCCGTGCACGGCTGCTGGACGAGGCCGCCGAGCGTCTGATGGAGGAGGACCGGGACGGCGTCATCGCCGTCATGCGCAGCATGGACCGCTTGCCGACTCTCGGCTGGGCCCTGATGGGCGCCACCGCCGCGACAGCGCCCTGGTGCTTCGTCATCGGGCTGGCCGACGTGCTCGGCCGCGCTCCCCAGGAGGCCGTCGTCGTCGCCTGGCTGCTGACGCTGCCCGCCGCCGCGGCCGTGTTCGCCACCGAACTGCTGACCGCGATCTACATCGGGCCGCCCGCCTATCACCCCCGCAGATCGCTTGCGGCCCTCCTCATCCGCACGGCGGAGCGCCCCGCGGCCCTGGCCCTGTCCCGCCGGCTCGCGACTCTGCTGCCCGCCGCGCTCCTCCTGCTCGGGCTGGTCCTGATCGGATTCCGGGCGGTGACGGCCACCCCATGGCTCTGGCCGGTCGCCACCGTCGCGCTGCTGGTGGGGTGGAGCCTGCACAGGTGCCGGCAGTGGCGGCGGGAGAGGCGTGAGCGCAGGGCGCGTCGCGTCGCGGACCCGCGTCACCGTCCGGACCCCCGGCCGTCGCCCGCACCCCGCACGACAGGAGCAGAGGTATGAGTGCCGGATTCGCGCTGCCCATGGTGGACACGGTCGCACCCACCGTGGCCTTCGCCCCGCCCGCCCCACCGGTGGAGCTCAACTCCCTGGCGCACACCGGGGCGACCCACTTGAGTGACGCCGCCGCCCAGGCGTCCGCCGACCTGTCCGGGCTTGCCGGAGACGCGGTGCACCAGGCGGCCGACGCGGCGCTCCAGGTGCTCGGGTCGCTCAGCGGGGCGCTGCTCGCGGGCCGTGCAGCCCTCGCCGCCACCCGTGTCCTCGCCTCGGCGGCGGTACGCGCGGCCGAGGAACAGCGTTGCCTGGAACGCCAGGAGGAGTTCTCCGCCCTGGTTGCCGAGCAGTGGGAGACAACGGCTTTCGCGGCCGCCCGCGCCAACGCGCGCAGGAGAGCTCTGCTCGCCAGGATCTCCCGGTCCGCGGCGTGCGCCGGGCCGGGCGCGGGGCCGCCGCGCCCGGACCTGCCCCCGCCGCTGCGCCCGGAGGGTGAGCAACTGGCCCGCCTGCGGGTCGAACTGGCGTGTCTCGAGAACGCCGTGCGGCACGCCGAGATCGCCCAGGCCACCTGGGAGTTCGCCTCACGGGCCGACGTGCTCGACCGTGCCGACGACGGGCCCGACTGGCAGGAGATGCTGCGAGCCCGCAGGGACGCCGCACTGCGCTCGTACGAGGAGTCCCGGGTGGCGGCCGACGGCCGCCGGGCGGCGCTCACCGTACCCAGTCCGCCGGCCGACGTGCAGGCCGATGCGAGCCGGGTCCGCGAGCTGGGTGCGGACCTGTTGTCCGCGCTGGACCCCGGGGCCGACTCCGAGATGGTCGAGCTGGCGGTGGAGGCGGTACGTCACGCGGTGGGGAACGCGCACCGGGCACGGCTGCACCTGAAGGAGGCCAGGAGGTTCGTCGAGAGCGCGAACCGGAAGGCCGAGGCACGGAGAGAGGGGGAGGAGCGGGCGGCGGCGCAGCTCGACTTCCTCACCAGCGAACTGCCGGAGGACCAAGGCCTGCCGGACCGGGACCCGAAGGCCGAGGCGCTGTTGCACCGGTACCTCGACGAGGGCGTCGCGCTCAGCCCCGCGGAGCAGGAGCTGGTGAGGTTCAGGGTGACGGAACGGCACCACGCCCTGGAGGTGCTGTACGTCCGTGCCCAGTGCGCCCGGATCGTGGCCGCGATGGCCGGGCGGTCAGCCACGACGACCGGGACGGGCCGCAGCGGTGGTGGCGAGGCGAAGCTCGATTGGACGCCGGAAGGGTGGGGCCGGGAGCACTGGCTCCGGGCGACCCTGACCAACGGCTCCTTCCGCGTCGTCACCATGCGCAGGGCGACCGAGAGCGAGAGAGGGGCCCGGGAGGTGGCTCTGGACGAACTGCGCTGCGCCGAGGCGCGGGACAGACTGACGGAGTTCGAGGAGCTGGCAGGCAGCCTGGGGCTCACGGTGCGCTTCGGGATGGGGAGCGCGCGCGGTGCCGAACCCGGTGAGCCGGGTGCGGACGGGGCCGTTGTGCTGGACGAGGCGCGTCCGCGGCGGCGCGAGGACGCCGGCGACCACCGTCCGAAATACCGCACCGCGGGCGGGGACGACCGGTGGTGACGGCCGTGCCCGTCCCGCGGCCGACCGGGGAGGGACAGATGGATCTTCAGAAGGGCGATCAGCGGCCCCTGTTCGTCGACGAGTTGACCGGCACGCTCAGCGTGCACGCGCAGTACGTCCTGCACGGCAACATCGAGGACCTGCACCTCGTCCGCCGCAAGGGCCGGGACCAGGACCACTCGCTCCTCGAAGTGCTGTGGAACCCGCTGCACCGGATGGGCTACCAGGCTCTGGTGGCCTGCGACCAGATCAACGGCTTCCGGCTGCTGTACGCCGACCCGGAGGTGGCGGAGGCGGTCCGGACCCTCCTGCGGTCCTGCGCGTTTCCCGGTACCAACCCGGCCCAACAGAAACAGGTGATCGACCAGATCCGCGACATCTCGACCGGATGGGCGGACGAACGCAGAAGGGTCCGCCCCGACCGGGTCGAACTGCCCCCGCTGCGCGTGGTCCTGGTGATCGAGCACGCGTCGCGGCTCGTACAGGACGTGACCCGGCTCGGCGCGGACGAGCGTGACTTCTACCTGTCCTGTCTGCAACTCGCTCTCCAAGCACGCCCGGTGGAGAGATCCAGGACGGCGGTCTCCACCGGAGTGGGAGCCGACCTGTTCAATCCCGTGATATGGCTCGCCGCGGGGGAGCGGGACCTGCCGAACTGGCTGGTCGCGGGGAGCGAGCGGATCCGCGCCGTCGCCGTCCCGGAACCGGACGCCGACGAACGGCGCCGGATGGCCTGCCGCCTCCACCGGGAGTACCGCGAGCGGAACCTCCGGTCGGTCCTCCCGCCCGGCGGGCCCGAGGGCGACGAGGACGCGGCGGCCTTCGCACGAGCGGCGGCCGGAATGACGCTGGTGGCCATGCGTGAGAGCTTCAATCTGGCCATGGCGCGGGGGATGCCCTTCGACCGGATGCCGGACGCCGTCCGCATCTACCGGTTGGGTGTCGAGAAGAACCCCTGGAGCCGCGACGAAGTCAGGCAACGCATCCTGAGGGGGGAGGACGAGAGGGACGAACGGTCTATCCCCCGCCGCGTACTGGGCCAGCGGGCGGCGGTCGCGATGACACTGGACATCCTGAAACGGGCGGCCCTCGGCCTCTCGGGCGCACAGGCCACCAGCCCCGGTCACCGCCCCCGCGGGGTGCTGTTCTTCGCCGGTCCGACCGGGACCGGCAAGACCGAACTGGCGAAGGCGGTCGCCTCGGTGCTGTTCGACAGCGACCAGGCTTATCTGCGCTTCGACATGAGCGAGTTCTCCTCGGCCCACGCCGCCGACCGGCTCGTAGGGGCACCGCCCGGATACGTCGGGTACGAAGCGGGCGGCGAACTGACCGCCGCCGTGCGGCAGAACCCCTTCCGCGTGATCCTCTTCGACGAGATCGAGAAGGCGGACAAGGGGGTGCTGGACAAGTTCCTCCAGGTCCTGGAGGACGGCCGGCTGACCGACGGCCAGGGGCTCACCACGTACTTCAGCGAGTGTGTCCTGATCTTCACCTCCAACCTGGGTGTGCAGCGCACCGATCCGGACACGCAGGTGCGCGAGTGGATCGTCGAACCGGGCACGCCCTATCCGGCTCTGGAGGCGAAGGTCCGGGACAACGTGAAGAAGCACTTCGAGCAGGTGATCGGCAGGCCGGAACTGATGAACCGGATCGGCGGGAACGTCGTCGTCTTCGACTTCATATCGCCGCAGGTGGCCGAGAAGATCTTCGACGTGCAGGTCGGCAACATCCGGCGTCAGCTGTCCACGGGTCACCGGATCCGGCTGGAACTGACCGACGACGCGCGCACCGCCCTCCTCGGACACTGCACCGCGGATCAGTGGAACGGGGGACGGGGCATCGGCATGGTCCTCGAAACGCACCTCATCAATCCACTGGCGCGGGTGCTTTTCGCGTCTCCCGGCCTCCGGCAGGGCACCACCGTCCTGGTTTCGGGCGTCGAGCAGGCGGAGGACGGCCGGGTGGAGCTGGCCGTCGCCTTCAGGGACGCGAACGCCCCGTGACCGACGATCCGGACGGCGAGGACGACTGGATCAGTCTGGTCCCGGACGCGCCGGTCCCGGTCGCGCGACCGCGCGTCGTCCCGTGCCGGCGCTGCGGCGCGGTGCTGCCCGACGACCTCACGGTCTGTCCGGCGTGCCACTCGTCCGTGGACGGCGGTCCGGCGTCCGGAGCGCGGACCGACGGCCAAGAGCTGCGGCTGGTCTTCCGGAGCGTGGGACGCCACCTCGGGCTCCGCCGCGGCGAGGAGGTGACGCTGGGCCGGAGCACGACCTGGGCGCCGGACGCGGCCACGTTCCTGGCGGACGAGACCACGGTCTCGGGCCGGCACGCCCGTGTCCACCACGCCGGAGACGGTACGGCCTGGATCACGGAGGTCGAACAGGGCGCCACGAACGGAACACGGGTCAACGGCCGCGTGCTGGTGCCCGGTGCTCGCGAACAGCTCCGGGACGGTGACACCGTGCACCTCGGGCCCAGGGTCAGTTTCCTGGTCCGCGGCGGGGCGGCGCCGACCGGTTGAGCCGACCGCGTCCCGGTTCGGGCTCTGAGCAGCCAGGGACTTTTCAGGGACTCTCAGCTCTGTCGGAGGGGTAGTCGAAGGAGTTTTCGCATGACAGGCGCGGAAGGCTGCGACAGCGCTGAGAGGCCCAGGGCTTCGTCCGCGCGTCCGCGCCCGCGCTCCGGAGTGCTCCGGCACGGCGTCGCGACGGTATGCGGAGACGAGGCTCATCGCAGCCGCACACGGTCCGACCTCGGGGAACGCGCCCTGACAGGCCCGGCGGCGCCAAGCGCCGGGCCCACAGCCGCACGCTCAGGCGTCGGGTGGAACCCGGCGACCGACTTCCGGCCGAGGCGCCCCGCGTCCACCATGCGCTGGAGCAGCGGGGGAGCGGCGTACAGGGGTTCCTTGTACTCCGCGTACATCGAGTCGGCGACGGAGGCCACCGTGTCCAGGCCGATCAGGTCCGCGAGCTTCAGCGGACCCATCGGGTGGGCGCAGCCCATCTCCATGCCGTTGTCGATGTCCTCGCGGCTGGCGATGCCCGACTCGAACATCCGGATGGCGGAGAGCAGGTACGGGATCAGCAGGGCGTTCACCACGAACCCGGACCGGTCCTGCGCCCGGATGGGGTGCTTGCCCAGCACCTCCCGTACGAGCGCCTCCGCCCGCAGCACGGTCTGCTCGGACGTCGTCAGGGCGGGAATCAGTTCGACGAGCTTCTGCACCGGCGCCGGGTTGAAGAAGTGGATGCCGACGACCTGGTCCGGACGGGAGGTGGCCACCGCGAGCTTCACCAGCGGGATGGACGAGGTGTTGGACGCCAGGATCGCGTCCGTCCGGGTCACCACCTGGTCGAGCACCCGGAAGATCTCCGTCTTGACCTGCTCGTTCTCCACGACGGCCTCGATGACCAGATCGCGGTCGGCGAACTCGCCCAGATCGGTGGTGAAGCTCAGGCGGCCGAGGGCCTCGTCGCGCTCGGCCTCGGTGATCTTGCCGCGCTCGGCGGCCTTCGAAAGGGAGTTCTGGAGCCGGGTACGCCCTATCTCCAGGGCCTCACCGGTGGTCTCCGCGACCATCACCTCAAGGCCGCTGCGCGCGCAGACCTCCGCGATACCTGCGCCCATCTGGCCACAGCCGACCACTCCGACGCGTGCAATGTCGGCCACAGTGTCCGTCACCTCGTGCCTCTCCCTGATCTCCGTATCGCGGGGCCCGGGGGTGGCGGTACCCGCTTCGACCTCCAGACGGTACCCGGCGACGCGGCCCAAGTTACCTGCGGGTCATCAACGCTCCGAGAAGGCATGATCTGCGTCACGCAGCCGGCCGGAGCGGCGCGGCGGAGCGCGAGCGGAAGGTGGAGCGTATGCGGCGCATGGGCCGGAGGGCATTCATGCTGGGCGCGGCCGGGGTGGTGGCGGCCCTGGCCGCACCCGGTTCGGCGGGGGCGGCGGGGCCCGGGGCCCGTGACCGACGTCACCGCGCGGCGACCGGGCTGCGCGGGATGTGGATCGCCACCGTGGCCAACGTCGACTGGCCCTCCGCCACGGGCCTGTCGGCGGCCACCCAGCGCAGCGAGCTGACCGCCCACCTGGACCGGGCCGTCCGGTTCGGCCTCAACGCGGTCATCTTCCAGGTCCGGCCCAGCGCCGACGCCCTCTGGCCCTCGCCCCACGAGCCCTGGTCGCAGTACCTGACCGGCACCCAGGGCAAGGACCCCGGCTGGGACCCGCTCGGCACGGCAGTGGCCGAGGCCCACGACCGCGGCCTCGAACTGCACGCCTGGTTCAACCCGTACCGGGTCTCCAACCAGACCGACCCGAAGAAGCTCGTCGCCACCCACCCCGCCCGGGTCCACCCGGACTGGGTCGTTCCGTACGGCGGGAAGCTGTACTACGACCCGGGTCTGCCGGAGGTCCGCGCGTTCGTCCAGGACGCCATGCTGGACGCGGTCAGCCGGTACGACATCGACGCGGTCCACTGGGACGACTACTTCTACCCGTACCCCGTCTCCGGTCAGACCTTCGACGACGCCGACACCTACGCCGCGCACGGAGGCGGCTTCAGCAGCAAGGCGGCCTGGCGCCGGGACAACATCGACCGGCTGGTGAAGGAGACCTCCGACCGGATCAAGGAGATCAAGCCGCACGTCCGCTTCGGCATCAGCCCCTTCGGCGTCTGGCGCAACAGGACGACCGACCCGCTCGGCTCGCCCACCGCCGCCGGGGTGCAGACGTACGACGACTTGTACGCGGACACCCGCAAGTGGATCAAGCAAGGGTGGATCGACTACATCTGCCCCCAGCTGTACTGGAGCATCGGCCAGTCGGGCGCCGACTACGCCCAACTGGTCCCGTGGTGGGCGGAGGTGGTGGACGGCACGGACGTCGACCTCTACATCGGCGAGGCCCTCTACAAGGCCGGCGACCCGGCCCAGAACTCCGCCTGGCAGAGCACGGCCGAACTCTCCCGCCACCTCACCCTCGCCGAGGACTACCCGGCCGTCGGCGGTCACGCCTTCTTCTCCGCGAAGAGCGTGAAGGCGGACCCGATCGGCGCCATGTCCCGGGTGGCGGCGGACCACTACGGGGTGGGGTGAGACTTCCCGCCGGGCGGACGCTCCCTCGACGGTGGCAGGGCTTCCGGGTCTCGCCGCTCGTCCCGCCCAGTCGGCACACCGCACGCGGAACACTCGACCAACGAGGCACTCGCCGGGCTCGGCGTGTCCCTCGCGGTGAACGCCGGCCCTTGGGAAGGAATGATCGGTGAGCGCAGGCTCGGCACGGGCGCGGCGGGAGGACCTGCCGAGCGAGGTGCGGGAAGCGGTGCGGGAGCGGCTCGGTTCGCCGGTGGTGGACGTCGTCCACCCGGAAGGCGGTTTCACCCGGGGGCTTGCCGCGCGGGTGAGGTGTGCCGGGGGCGGCGAGGTGTTCCTCAAGGCCTCGCCGCTCGGTGCGCGGATGGCGTCGCACTACAGGGCCGAGGCGGTGGTCGGGGCGCATCTGCCGACTGCGATCGCTCCGGAGCTCCTGTGGTCGCTGGAGGCAGGCGGCTGGGTCGTCAACGCCTTCGAGTCGGTGCGGGGCAAGGAGCCCGGCCTGTGGCCCGGGTCGGCGGATCTGATCGGTGCGCTGGACGCGGTCGGTGGGCTGGAGCGCGAGCTGACGCCGTGTCCGGTGCCCGAGGCCGGTGCGGTCGGGGAGACCCTGGCGGCGTTGGCAGGACACTGGGTGCGGCTCGCGGCCGGGCCGGCCGGGTGGGCGGGGCAGGGCCGGTGGACCGCCTCGCAGCGTGCCCGACTGGAAGACCTGGACAGAGCGGAGCGGCTGGTGGAACCGTCCGCCGGGGACACGCTGGTCCACTGCGACCTGCGCGCGGACAACATGCTGACCGAGACCGGCACCGGGCGGGTCCGAATCCTGGACTGGTCGTGGGGAGCACGGGGCGCCGCGTGGGTGGACGCGGCGTTCTTCGTCCCGCAGCTGATCCTCGCCGGTCACAGTCCGGCGGGCGCGGAAGTTGCTCTCGCCGCCCGGGTTCCGGCCTGGCGCGCGGTGGATTCCGAGACGGCGAGCGCGTTCGCGGTGGCCCTCACCGGCTACTGGACCTGGCACCACGCGCACGGCCCCGGCGGTGCGCTGGGCGCCTACCGGGGCCGTGCGGCGGAGGCGGGCCGGAAGTGGATCGGCCACCGGCTCGGCTGAGCGGAGGCGTCCGGGGCAGGCCCTGGCCGGGGAGGTGCCGGAGGGCGCCGGCCTTGAGAGGTCTCTCCGGGGCGGTACCTGCCGCTGCCGGTCAGCCCGTTCCGGGCTCCTCCCGCCGACCCGTGTGCTGCACGACGCTGTCCGGCCCCGGGTACGCCAGTGACTCGTGACCGTCCGCGTAGCGCAGCCGGTACGGCGGGGTGCCGCGCGGGCCTCGTACCTCGACGATCTCGGCGACCCGGTCGGGGCGGCCCACGGTTCTGCCGTGGGTCAGCAACCGGTCTCCGGTGTGTGCCTCCACGGGAAACGACCTCCTCTTGGACGGCGGTCCCTGTGTCGACAAGTCTATGACCGTGCGGCCCGGCTTTCGCGGGGGCGCCGGCCGCCGGTCCGCTGGGTCGCCGCGATGCAGACGAGCACGGCCACCGCCGCGAGCGGGGCGGCGGGGACGAGCTCCTCGCCGAGCAGCAGGAACGACCAGACCAGCGTCAGCAGCGGCTGGGCCAGTTGCAGCTGGCTGGCGCGGGGGGCGCCGATCTCCGCCATGCCCCGGTACCAGATGTACAGCCCGACGAACGTGGACCCGGCCGCCGCCCAGACCAGGCCGGCGATTCCGTGCCCGGTCAGGTGCACCGGCTCGTATACCAGCGCCACCGCGCTGCCCGCCATCGCTACCGGGAGCGAGAGGATCAGTGCCCAGCCGATCACCTGCCAGCCGGGCATCACCCGCGCCAGCCTGCCGCCTTCCGCGTACCCGGCCGCGCACACCACCAGCGCACCGAACAGGTACAGGTCCCCGGCCGAGAGCGCTCCGCCGCTCTGCCGGATCGTGAACGCGAGCACCACGGCGGCCCCCGCGAGCGCCGCGATCCAGAACGCGCGGGGCGGGCGGGAGCCCGTGCGCAGGGACGAGAACACCGCCGTGGTCAGCGGCAACAGCCCCACCACGACGGCCGCGTGCGAGGAGGTCGTCGTCCTCAGCGCGAGCGTGGTCAGCAGCGGGTACCCCGCCACCACCCCGCCCGCCACGATCAGCAGCCCGCCCAGGTGGCGGCGGCCCGGCCACGGACTGCGGGCCGCCAGCAGGACCGTGCCCGCGATCAGCGCGGCCAGCACACTGCGCAGCGCCACCAGCGACCAGGGCCCGAAACTCTCCAGCCCCCACACGGTGGCGGGGAAGGTCAGGGAGAAGGCGACGACGCCGAGGGAGGCGAGGACGAAACCGGACCGTTCGGAGGCCGGGACGGCGGGAGCGGCCGTGGAGAGGGAAGCGGAGGAAGCAACGGGGGCGGCAGGGGCGGTGCTGGGCGCGAGCGCTATCGTCCCGGAATGGGTAGCGCTATTGTCGGCTCTCATGAACGAGCGTAGCAGTGTGGGGGAGTTGGCGGAATCCCTACGTGAGGAACTCAACCGCTACTCACCCGGTGGAAAGCTGCCGTCGAGTCGGGTACTCGTCGAACGCTTCCGGGTCAGCCCGGTCACCGTCACCCGGGCCCTCGCCCAGCTGGCCGCCGAGGGGCTGGTCGTCACCCGTCCCGGCGCCGGGGCCTTCCGTGCCCGGGCGCGTACCACCGCACCGGCCCCGGGCGACACGTCCTGGCAGGAGGTCTCGCTCAGCGGCGACGGCGGACCCGAGGTGGTGCCCCGCACCGTCGACGCCTCGGGGGTCCTCGTCACCCTCGCCGCGCCCCCACCGGGAGTCATCGAGTTCAACGGCGGTTACCTCCACCCCTCCCTCCAGCCCGAACGGGCCCTGGCATCCGCCCTCGCGCGGGCCGGCCGCCGCCCCGGCGCCTGGGACCGGCCGCCGGTGGACGGCCTGCCCGAGCTGCGGGCCTGGTTCGCCCGGGAGATAGGGCCCGGCGTCGACGCGGCCGACGTCCTCATCACCGCGGGCGGCCAGAGCGCGCTGGCCACCGCGCTGCGCGCGCTCGCTCCGCCCGGCGCTCCCGTGCTCGTCGAGTCGCCGACCTACCCCGGCATGCTGGCCGTCGCCCGTGCCGCCGGGCTGCGGCCCGTCCCCGTACCGGTGGACGCCGACGGAGTGCGGCCCGAGCTGCTGGACGCCGCGTTCCGCGCCACCGGCGCCCGGGTGTTCGTCTGCCAGCCGCTCTTCCAGAACCCGACGGGCACCGTTCTCGCCCCCGGGCGAAGAGCCGAGGTGCTGCGGATCGCGCGGGCGGCCGGCGCGTTCGTCGTCGAGGACGACTTCGCCCGCCGTCTCGCCCACGAGGACGCCGGCCCGCTGCCCCCACCGCTGGTCGCCGACGATCCCGACGGGGTCGTCGTGCACGTCTGCTCGCTCACCAAGGCCACCTCGCCGAGCATGCGCGTCGGTGCGCTCGCCGCGCGCGGACCGGTGCTGGAGCGGCTGCGGGCGATCCAGGTCGTGGACAGCTTCTTCGTGCCCCGACCGCTCCAGGAGGCTGCCCTCGAACTGGTCGGATCGCCCTCCTGGGGAACCCATCTGCGCTCCGTGGCCGCCGAGTTGGCCCGCCGCCGCACCCTGCTCGCCGGTGAGCTCCGCCGCTCGCTGCCCGGACTCGACCTGCCGCACGTGCCGTCCGGCGGCGGCAGCCTCTGGCTGCGCGTCCCCGGCCACGGCGGCAGTGGCGCCGAGGAGGCCGCGTTCGTCTCCGGCGCCCTGCGCGCCGGGGTCGCCGTGGCCCCGGGACGCCCGTACTTCTGCGCCGAACCACCCTCCGCGCAGGTCCGGATCAGCTTCGCGGCGGCCTCCGGCGCGGCCGAGATGGCGGAGGGGGTCCGGCGCCTGCGCCTCGCGTACGACACCCTCGGAGCCTTCGGGGAGTGACCGCAGGCGGCGGTGCGGGCGGACGGGAAGTGGGTGGACAGGTCCACGGGGGCGTCCCGGACCGGGTCGCGGACGTTCCGCCCGCAACCGCAACCGCAACCGCAACCGCAACCGCAACCGCAACCGCAACCGCAACCGCAACCGCAACCGCAACCGCAACGCCCCCGCACCGGCCACCAGCGCCGCCGCACCGCCCTCGCCGGGCCGTCCGTCGATCAACCGGGCGAACGGTGCTGCTGCTCAGTACCCCCGGCAGACCCGTCGGCGAGCTGGTTGCTGCGGTCGATCTCCGGCATGTGCGTCTCGGCCCAGTCCCGCAGGGCGGAGAGCGGACCTTCGAGGGACAGGCCGAGCTCGGTGAGCCGGTAGTGGACGGCGGGTGGCACGGTGGGTTCCACTCGGCGCGCGACCAGGCCGTCGCGGACGAGGCTCTGCAGGGTGACGGACAGCATCTTCGGTGAGATGCCGGAGATGCGACGCCGCAGCTCCGCGAAACGGAGCTCGTCCGGTGCCTCCTCGGCCAGTACCTTGACCACCATCGATGTCCACTTCGTGCCGATACGGTCGAGCAACTGGCGGGTCGGGCAGAGCGGATTCAGCACATCGCCCCGCTCGCCGGGCCGCCGACCGGGTTCACCGGGGCGTGATGCGGTCACTCCGGGCTCACCACCTGAAGGGAAAGTGCCGTCTTGGAGGAGCCAGGGTAGTTCCTTAGCGTGAGGTGGTCACTCGTCCTCACCACCTTCGGAGCCCCTCCATGCCCGAGCTGCGGCGCGTCCCCGTCAACGGTGTCGAACTGAACGTCGCCCTGGCCGGGTCGGGCCCGGCCGTCCTGTTGCTGCACGGTTTCCCGCACACCTGGGAGGTGTGGACGGACGTCATCGCCGGCCTGTCCGGCCGCTACCGCGTCATCGCGCCGGACCTGCGCGGGTTCGGTGCGAGCAGCGGGACCGGCTCTGGGTACGACGGGACCGGCTCCGGGTACGACGCGGGCACCTTGGCCGAGGACGCCGCCGCGCTTCTCGCCGCGCTCGGCGTGTCCTCGGCCGCGGTGGTGGGCATCGACGCGGGTACGGCGGTGGCCTTCCTCCTCGCCCTGCGCCGCCCCGCCCTTGTGCGGCGCCTGGCCGTCATGGAGTCCGTCCTGGGCGGGCTGCCCGGCGCCGAGGACTTCCTCGCCGACGGGCCACCGTGGTGGTTCGGCTTCCATTCCGCCGCGCCGGGCCTTGCCGAGACCGTACTGGAGGGCCACGAGGCCGCCTACGTCGACTGGTTCCTGAGCGCCGGCACACTCGGTGACGGAGTGCGCCCCGCCCTCCGGGACGCCTTCGTCCGCGCGTACACCGGCCGCCGGGCGCTGAGCCGGGCGTTCTCGTACTACCGGGCGCTGCCCGAGAGCGCGAGACAGATCGAGCAGGAGGTCGTCACCGCCCGCCTGACGGTGCCGACGATGGTGGTGGGCGCCCGGCCCGTCGGTGCCGCACTGGAACGCCAGCTCCGCCCGATCGCCGACGATCTCACCGGACACCTCGTCGAAGACTGCGGCCACATCATCCCGCTGCACCGGCCGCACGTCCTGCTCTCGCTGCTGCGTCCATTCCTCGCCGGTGAGGACGCGAAGGGGACGTGACCGGGCCCGGGAGCCTGTCTTCCGATGCCTGCCCTTGGGTCGTAGCCCGTGATCTCGGCGGTGAGAGGTGCCGAAGGGACAAGTGGCCGGCATCGATCGTCCGGACGTGATCGGTCACGACAGCGGGGAGACGGTTCTTGCTCCGGCCGCCCGAGCCCGCCGGTCCGAGCCCGCCTGCCCGAGCTGCCCGCCCGAGCCCGCCGGCCCGAGCCCGCGAGGACGCGGCCATCGCGGCCTCGCTCGACTTCGGTGTGTACGAACGGAAGTCCGGCACGCAGGTCGGACATGCGTGCGTGGTGACCGACCACGTCACCTTCGCCCGGCTCCGTGACGTCTGCGTCGACCCGGCGGCTCGTGGGCGGGGACTCGGCGTACGACTGGCCGAGGCGGCACGCGATCACCTCGCCCCGGCCGGTGCCCGCAGAATCCCGCTCGCCACGGGCGACGCCCGCGGGGTGTACGCCAAGGCCGGTTTCCTCGGGCTGGAGAAGCCCGGCCGGCGGATGGCTCCGGCCAACGGACAGCGCCCCTCCCGCAAGGATTCGCCCGCGACGGGACGGACCGTGAGCGACCCGGCGCCGGATTGCCAACTCCCTTGACTGCGAGCCCTCTTGACCCGGTGGGCTGTCGGCCCCACGATCGCGGCCATGAGTGTTCGGGTTTCCCTCGTGGCGGCAGCGCGAAGCTCGTCCCTGCTCGCCGAGCGCTTCGACGACGACCGTCCGCTCGACCACGCCGGATGGCGCGAGGTGCAACTCGTCGCCCACGCCCTGGTCCCGCTCGGCGCGGCCGACCTCCGCTACTGCGCACCGAGCCCCCGCAGCCGGGCCACCGGTGACGCCCTCGGCTACGCCCCCATGGCCCAACCCGATCTGAGAGAGTGCGACATGGGGCGCTGGCGGGGCATGACCCTGGCGGAGGTCGCGGCCCGTGAACCCGCCGCCGTCGACGCGTGGCTGGCCGATCCCCGCTCCGCGCCGCACGGCGGCGAGCCGCTGCTCGGCTTCATCACGCGCATCGGCCACTGGCTCGACACCCGCCCCTGTGACGGCGGTTCCATCGTCGCGGTGGCCGAACCCCCGGTGGTCCGCGCGATCCTCGTCTACGCGCTGAAGGCCCCGCCCTCGGCGTACTGGAACATCGACGTGCGCCCTCTCTCGACGGTCACTCTGGTCGGGCAACCGGGCCGCTGGAGCCTCTCCCTGGAACCGCCGGCCCGCTGACGTACCGAGCCCTCGCCGGAAGGGTGAAAACCGGTGCGACCGGGGTGGAGATCGGTCACAATCCCGGACATGCAACGGTTTGCGGAGATGTTCACCGATCCCGGCAGCGACCCACGGGTCGAGGTCCCGACGCAGAGCGACGAGCGGACCATGCTCGTCGCCTCCCTGCGCCGCCAGCGGGACACCCTGGTCCTGAAGTGCTCCGGGCTCGACCCCGAAGCCATGGCCATGCGGTCCGTGGACTTCTCCGGGCTGTCCCTGCTGGGGCTCGTCCGGCACCTCGCCGACGTGGAACACCGTTGGTTCAGGCAGCGGTTGGCCGGCCAGGAGGGGGCGGCGCCCTTCTCCACGGTGGACGAGCCGGACGGAGCGTTCGACCGCGCGGTCCCCGGAGCCGCGCGCACCGCGGAAGCCTGGCGGGTCTGGCGGGAAGAGGTCGACTTCGCGGAGCGCTTCGTCGCCGAGGCCCCCGATCTCGACGTGTCCGCCAACGACCCCTGGCAGGGGCGGATCTCGCTCCGGTGGGTCCTGCTGCACATGGTGGAGGAGTACGCGCGCCACAACGGCCACGCCGACCTGCTGCGTCAGGGGATCGACGGCGCCGTGGGGCTTTAAAGCGTGTTGCGAAAGTCCCGCCTGTCCGGCGACGCCCGGCACGCACGCTCGCCGCGTTGTCGGGATCACCCCGATACATCCAGTATCGGGGCGACCCTCCGCCTTGCGATCGCACGCACCGGACGCCGCCGGACCCGCCCCACGGGCGGACGGCGCTACTTCCGCAACACGCTTTAGGGCGTGTGTCGGAAGCCCCGCCTGTCCGGCGACGCCCGGCACGCTCGCCGCGTTGTCGGGATCACCCCGATACATCCAGCATCGGGGAGGCCCTCCGCCGTGCGATCGCACGCACCGGACGCCGCCGGACCCGCCCCACGGGCGGACGGCGCCACTTCCGCAACACGCGCCAGGACCTCGGGTTCCGGGCGGGCCCGCGGCGTCGCGCGACTCGGTACAGGCCCTGTCCGGACCGGTGCGACACCTTCCCGTCCGCCGGACCGGTCGGTATGTTGCGGGGTCCCGGGCCGGACAGCCCGGGACCCCGGTGGCGCCGGGCCCGCAACTCCGCGACGCCCAGAGCCGGTTCTGCCGCCGGAGGACGACGCGGGCCCCTGCTCCCGGGGCCCGCCCAGGACGAGGAGGCCACCGTGGCGCAGGTCCGAGGCCACTGCGACGAACGGTTCGCCCGCGTGCGTACCGCGTTCGAGGAGAACTTCGCCCTACGCGACGAACTGGGCGCGGCCGTCACGGTCCTGGTGGACGGCGTGCCGGTCGTCGACCTCTGGGGCGGATGGGCGGACCGCGCGCGTACCCGCCCGTGGGAGCGGGACACCCTCGTCAACGTCTGGTCCACCACCAAGGGCCCGACCGCGCTCTGCGCCCACGTTCTCTCCGACCGGGGCCTGCTGGACTTCGATGCCCCCGTGGCCACCTACTGGCCCGAGTTCGCCGCGGCGGGCAAGGAGAACGTCAAGGTGAGCGATCTGCTCTCGCACCGGGCCGGTCTCGCCGGGCTGCGCGAGCCGCACTCGCTCGCCGACCTCTACGACTGGGAACTGACCACGTCCCGGCTGGCCGCGACCGAGCCGTGGTGGGAACCCGGCACCCGTTCCGGCTACCACGCGCTGACGTACGGATTCCTCATCGGCGAGGTCGTCCGGCGGATCAGCGGCGACCTGCCCGGGGAGTTCCTCCGGCGCGAGGTCACCGGCCCCCTCGGCATCGACTTCACGGTGGGGCTGCCGGAGAAGGAGACGGACCGGGTCGCCGAACTCGTCACGACGAGGGCCTCGCCCGCCCAGGCCGCGTTCTTCGCGAGCCTGCCCCCGGTGGCCGTCGCCTCCCTCGCCAACCCCGGCACCGGAGCGGCAGCGGCCAACACCGCCGCGTGGCGGGCGGCTGAGATCCCGGCGGCGAACGGCCACGGCACCGCCCGCGCGGTCGCCGCCCTCTACGGCATCCTCGCCGGCCGGGGCATGCTGTCCGGCCGGCGCGTCCTGTCCGAGAACGCGGCCGAGCGGGTACGGGAGGGCCAGGGAAGCTGCCGCGATCTGGTGCTGGGAGCCGGGTTCGCGCACGAGACGGAGATCGCCCTCGGCGTCTGGCTGAGCGGCCCGAACGCCTCCTACGGCCCCAACCCGCGAGCCGTCGGCCACGACGGGGCGGGCGGCTCCTGCGGACTCGCCGACCCGGAGTCGGGGGTGGCGCTCGGCTACGTCATGAACCGGATGGGAGTCGGGCTCGCCGACGACCCGCGCAAGACGGCGCTGGTCGAGGCGGTCTACGCGTCCCTCTGACCCGGCCGGGAACGCCCCCGGAGACGAGAACGCGCGGGCCGACGGATCGTGTCGGGCCCGCGCGTTCCTACCGCCGCCGCGCGCGAGGTCCTTCGCGGGAGGTGGCGGGTGGCAGGGAATCCTTAGAGGACACCACTCGACGCGATGGTGATCTTCGCCGAGGTGCGGCCGCTCTGGGAGCCGAGGGACTCGATCTTCTTGACGAGCTCCAGGCTCTTCTCGTCCGCGACCTCACCGAAGACGACGTGCTTGCCGTCGAGCCACGAGGTCACGATGGTGGTGATGAAGAACTGCGAGCCGTTGGTGTTCTTGCCGGCGTTGGCCATCGAGAGCAGGCCCGGCTTGGTGTGCTTGAGCGTGAAGTTCTCGTCGGCGAACTTCTCGCCGTAGATGCTCTTGCCGCCCGTGCCGTCACCGCGGGTGAAGTCGCCGCCCTGGAGCATGAACTCCGGGATGACACGGTGGAAGGAGGAGCCGGCGTAGCCGAAGCCCTGCTCACCGGTGCAGAGCGCGCGGAAGTTCTCCACGGTCTTCGGGACGACGTCGTCGAACAGGTTGAACGTGATCCGCCCGGCGGGCTCGTCGTTGATGGTGATGTCGAAGTAAGTCTGGATGGTCATAGAACCATCCTGACACTTCTCGGGCCGGACCTCGTGCGGAGGGGGGTCCCAGCGCGGCCCGGCGGGTCGGCGGATGCCGGAAAAACCTTTCAGTGCCCGTTGCCGCGGCGTCCTCGCGGGGACGGCAGCGGGGCCTGCCGGTCGGCTTGGACGCGGATCTCCTGGTGAGCGGCGTACGAGGTGGTCCGGAAGGCCTCCTCGTACGAGGCCAGAGCCGCACCCATCGCCGCCCCGGCCGTCCCCCGGCGTCGCACCCGGGCCGCGAGCGCGCCGAGGAGGCCCATGACGGCGGTCAGACATCCGGCGACGATCAGCAACGGCAGGAGCGCGCCCATGGGGCGAGCGTAGCGAGCGTGGGGCCGGGGCGGCAGGGCTCCGACGGCTACCGGCCGCGCGGCTTTCCGCGCTTGGCCCCCTTGGCTCCCCCCGCGCTCTTTCCGCCCTTGGCCCCGCCGCCCGACCCGCCCCTCGGATTGCGGGACGACGGCTTGCCCGTGGCGGCGCCGCGACGCTGCCCACCCGCGGCCGGCCGCTTCTCCTGCTTCGGCTGCGCAGGAGTGGGGGTACGCCCGCGCGAGCTGTTCACCGTGCGTCCCCGGACGATGCCGATGAAGTCCTCGACCATCTCGGTCGTCTTCTCCTGCGGCCACGAGAGCGCGATGCGCGACTCCGGGACGTCCGTCATCGTCCGGTAGGTGAGGTCCTTGCGGTGGTGGAGCCGGGCGAGCGACTGCGGCACGACCAGAAGGCCGATCCCCGCCGCGACCAGCGCCACGGCGTCCTCCGTCGTCTCCGGTCGCTCGAACGCGGGCAGCCCCGGCGGGCGCTCCCAGCCGAGCGTGTCGTCGAGCGGGTGCAGCACGATGTCCTCCGCGAGGTCCTCGGCGGACACCTCCTCCGCTGCCGCGAGAAGGTGGTCCTTGGGGATCACCACCACCGAGGTCTCGGTGTACAGGGGGATCGCGCTGAGCTCCTCACGGCCGACCGGCAGGCGTACGAAACCCGCGTCGGCACCGCCCTCCAGCAGCAGCCCCGGGGCCTCGCCGGTGGCTACGGAGACCAGCTCCAGCGGGATACGGGGGAAGCGCTCTTTCCAGATGCGCACCCACTTGGAAGGCGTCACGCCCGGTACGTAGGCGAGGCGGAACGAGGGGGATGCGTCGGAGCCAGTCACCCCGCCAGGTTACCGGCCCCGCCCCCGGGGAGCGTCCGGCGGATCACGGCCGGGACAGTGGCCGGGACACCGCCGCGGACGCCCGGCGTCACCGGTGTGGTCGGCGGCCTCGCACACGCTCGCTACTCTTGAGACATGACCTCGCACCAGACACCCCAGACGATGAAGCCCGCCACCGCGGCGAAGAAGCTGGGTGTGTACCTCGAAGCCACCCCCGCCGAGTTCCAGGAGGGTGTGGTCTCGCGCAGCGAGTTCAACGCGCTGCAGGCCGAACCGCCGGCCTGGCTGGAGGAGCTGCGCCGCAACGGCCCGCACCCCCGCCCGGTCGTCGCCGCGAAGCTGGGCGTCTCCATCTCCGGCCTCGCCCGCGGTGGAGTCACCGAGCCGCTCACCACCGAGCAGATCGACGCCCTCAAGAACGAGATGCCGGAATGGCTGAGCGCCGAGCGCGCCACCCAGGCCGACGTCCGCAAGGAGGCCGTCCGCATCAAGGAGCGGAACGCCGAGCGTGCCGCGAAGGCCGACTCCTGATCCGGACCGCACACTCCCGCCCGGCCGCCGGCACACCTCGCGCGGTCGGGCGGAGCCGTACCCGCCCGGCGGTGCGGACCGTACCGGCCAGGTGAATCGGAGCCGTACGGCCCGGAGGGCCTGACGCGGACGAGCGGATGACCTGACGGCAGGACAAACCGGTGGCCCCTTCCCGGCGCCGCGCGACAACGCCGTGCATCACCTCCTGCTCGGGCTCGCCGCCAACCCTCCGCCGGCCTCCCCACTTGATCGACCGGTTCCTCGCGCACGAGGACAGAACCGCTCTCCTGCGAGCCGGGCGTCGCCGGACAGGCGGGACTTTCGACACACGCCCTCACAGGCGAGGCGCCTGGTCGCGGCGCATGAGGACTGTGCGCTGGTGACCATGTCCACGGCGGTCCGGGTGTTCACGGCGGCCGACGTCGACCCGGCGCGGTGGCCTCTCGTCGCGCTCCGCCCGCTGGAGGCCGGCGCCGGTTCCCCTTCCTGGGTCCGCCGTCTCGCCGCGACCTCCGATGCCTGGCAGCGCGAATCGCCGGCCGCCCTCCCCGACCTCCCCGACGACGTGACCGGGACACTCGCCGGGGACCCCGGTGTCCGGGTGGTGGCCGAGCTCGCGTTCTGGCCGCGTTCCCGGAGGAGCCGGCGCTGCGCGCCCCGCCCGTGCGGAGGGTGCTCCGCGCGGTGGGCCGGCCGGTCCGGGGCGCCGCCGGCGTCGCTGGTCGCCTGCCCGGCGGACCCACGGGCACGGATCGAGGCGGTCCGCCACCCGTCCCTGCCGCGATCCGTGATCGTCGGGCTGCTCGACCACCCCGACCACGCGACGGCCCGGTCTGCGGCGGCCGGCCCCGCCCTGCCGGACGGCGAGACGGTCCGGCTCCTCCCACCGCCCGGCCGCCCAGGACTCCGTGACACGACGTAGCGTGCAGGTGGGGGCGCCGCCGCCGTCGAACGAGCCACCGTGCCCGTTGTTGCCCTTCACGACAGAAAGGTCGACGACCGACCATGACAGACACACTCACCGTCAGCGTTCTGGGCACCGGGATCATGGGTGCCGCCATGGCCCGCAACCTCGCCCGCGCCGGGCACTCCGTACAGGTCTGGAACCGCACACGGGCCAAGGCCGAACCGCTGGCCGAGGACGGCGCGCGGATCGCCGACACCCCCGCGGAAGCCGTCCAAGGCGCCGACGTGGTCCTGACGATGCTGCACGACGGGCCGGCGGTGGCGGAGGTCGTGCGGCAGGCCGCCCCGGCACTCCGTCCGGGCACCGCCTGGGTGCAGTCGACCACCGTGGGCGTCGACGCGGTCGAGGCGCTCGCCGCGACCGCCGAAGAGTACGGCCTGGTCTTCTTCGACGCGCCGGTGCTCGGCACCCGGCAGCCCGCCGAGTCGGGGCAGCTGCTCATCCTCGCTGCGGGCCCGGTCGAGGGCCGCGCGGCCGTCGCCCCGGTACTGGACGCGGTCGGGGCCCGGACCGTCTGGACGGGCGAGAACGGTGCGGACGGCGGCGCCACCCGCCTCAAGCTCGTCGCCAACAGCTGGGTCATCGCGGCCACCACAGCCACCGGAGAGACCCTGGCACTCGCCAAGGCGCTCGGAGTGGACCCGCAGGACTTCTTCGACGCCATCGGCGGTGGCCCGCTCGACATGGGTTATCTGCGCGCCAAGTCCGGCCTCATCCTCGACGACGGCCTCGAACCGGCCAGCTTCGCGGTGACCACGGCCGAGAAGGACGCTCGCCTGATCGTCGAGGCCGGGCAGCGGTACGGCGTCCGCCTCGACGGCGCGGTGGCGAGCGCTGACCGCTTCGCCCGTGCCGCCGCCCAGGGCCACGGCCACGAGGACATGGCCGCCGCCTACTTCGCGAGCTTCGAACCGGACGAGTCACGCTGACCGGGTCCGCGGCAGCGGGGTGCCCCTGACTCCGGTTCCGGGCACCCGGCTGCCGCCGTCACCCGGGTCGGCGGACGGGGCCGCCCCGGTGGTCCCGGCCACGAGCCGCGCGTGGGAATCCTGGCAGGTGCACCGACACCGCCGCCCGAAGGGGCAGGCCAGGAGAAGACCGTGGCGGACGCGATCCGCGCCCGCCACGGTCACTCAGGTCACGGTGGGCGAGGCCCCGGTGAGCGACATCCACCGCCGGACGGTGTCCTGGTGCGAGCCGGTCGCCGTCCCGGTGGCCACCGCTTCCGCGTCCCCGGCGGACCGGGGAACCCCGGTACGGGTCAGGAGCGTCAGGGGCCAGACGGGGCCCGGTCCGGGGGCTGCCCGGTCGAAGGCGTCCCAGTTCCAGGGCCCCCGGTGGAGCCAGGCCCTGCCGTCGGCGTCGGCCACCTCGTCGTCCGCCCGGAGAAACGCGTACGGCCGCATCAGCAGCTCGAAGACGTACGGGGTGCCGTCGCCCGGATGGAGCCCGTGGCCGAAGCCGTCGAGATGGCTGCCGTCCGGATACTCCTGGTAGGACATGCCCAGGGGCAGCACGGTCACGGTCAGCGCCGGGCGCGGCAGCCAGCCGGTCTCCAGCGGCGGATCGTGGCGGTCGACGGAAGTGACGTGCACCAGGGTCGGCGGAATTCCGACCCGGCAGGGATCACCCGCCTTCAGGCGGTTCGGCGGCGGCTCGGTGCGGAACAGTTCCGACGGGTTCCCCGGGGAAGGGTTCCCGTTCCGGACACCCAGGGCCACGACCCCGTTCCAGTGGAAGAGGTCGCTGTCCGCATCGATGGACCACCATGGCCGGCGCACCGGCAGGTAATCCCACGTCACGCCCGACTCGACCACGGTCTCCGTGAAGGGGCAGGCGACCGACAGCACGTCACCGACCCGGAATCCCCCCTCGTACGTCATCGGGCCAGGGTAGAACCCCGCGCACGGGCCCCCGCCGGGGCGGTCGTCGGGGGCGGGAGGGCTCCGCGCCGGGGCAGCGACGAGCGTGCCGCCGCCTGGTCGGTCCCGAGCCCGGGCCGCCCACGGCCACCGGCCGCCCCCGGGGCGGCCCGCTCCGGTCCCTTCGACGGCCGAGCCCGCCGCCTGCGCCACCGCCGGAACGCGTCACTCGACGTATTCGACGAGCTGCATCATCCCCTGGTCTTCGTGCTGGAGCTCGTGGCAGTGGATGAGGGCCAGGCCGGTGAAGTCCGTGAAGCGCACGCGCAGGGTCACCGAGCCGCCCCTTCGGACGCCGATGGTGTCCTGCCACACGGGTGTGTCCAGGGGACTGCCGTCGACGGCGGTGACCAGGAAGCGGTTGGTGTGCAGGTGGAACGAGTGGTTGGGGTGGGTTCTCGAATCGTTGCGGATCGTCCACTCCTCGGTCTCGCCGAGCCGGAGGGTGTGGTTGACGCGGGCCGGATCGAACCGTCCGTAGGCCGGATCCGTCGGGTCGGCCGGGTCGCGGGTCGGCGGGGTCGCTCCGTCGCCGGTGATGCGGAACGCGTGGGGGAAGGGCTTGCCGGGAAAGGCGTTCATGTCGCTGTGGAACGTCAGGGAACGGCGGCGGGTCACTTCCCGCGGGTCGATGTACGGAGCGGGCCCCGGCAGATCGGTGGGCAGCTCCATGGGCGCGCCGGAGCCCGGAGTCACGGTCATGGTCGCCAGCAGGACGCCACCCGCCGTGATGCGGTAGTCGCCCGGGCTCTGCGCTCTGATCATGACGTCGGAGCGGTTGCCCATCGACAGGGTGACCCCGTCACGCTCGACGGTCCGGGTGAGGGCGACGCCGTCCACGGCGATCTGGTGCAGCGCGTGTCCTTCCACCCGGACCGGCAGGACGGTGAACGCCGACCCGTTGATCAGGCGCCAGCGCTGCACCTCACCCTCCCGCAACCGGATCACCGGTCGGTAGGCGCCGTTGACGACGAACGTCGACGCCACCCTGTTGAGGTCGTTCTCGGCACGCAGCTCGGGCACTTGGCCGTCGGAGAGCTTGAGTTCACCGATGCACATCACCACGTCGCTCGCGGCCGCGATCTCCGGGACCCTGTCGATCTCGCCTTCCACGACGAGCGCGCCCAGCAGGCCACCGGCCAGTTGGACGGCGGTCGACCCGTGCACGTGCGAGTGGTACCAGAACGTGCCGCCCGGGTGGTCGGCGGGAATCTCGATACGGCTGCGGTAGCTCCTGACGGTCAGCCCGTTGGCCGGATCGTAGGGCGTGAACTCCCGGAAGACGTTGTCCGCGTCCCCGCTCGGGGACACATGGAGTCCATGGGTGTGCAGATTCACCGTGTTGAAACCGTGCGGCACGTTGTGGTCGCCGTGCGAGACCTGATCGGGGTTGGGGGGCAGATCGTTGATGTGTTCGATGTCGAGCAGATCGCCCGGACGCACGCGCAGCGTCGGCCCGTTCATGGACCCGTTGTAGAGCCGGAGATCCACGTCGCCGACGCCGGCGAGCGTTCCCCGGGTGAACGCGACCCGCAAGGTGGTGGACAGGACTCCGTTCGCCGACCGGATCAGCGCGGGCCGGTCGAAGGGCGCAGCCGCCGCGGACGCGCGGGGGGCCCGCAGTGCGCCGGTCATCAGGGCAGGCGCCGACAGCAATACCGCACGTCTGCCGATTCCGCGTGATGAGTCCATCGATGTCACTCCTGCTCGTGAACGGCCAAAGGCCGTCCAGCGTGGCGAGCGCACCACCGGATCCGGCGGACGACACGTCCCGCGCCGCGCGGCTTCCCCTGATCGGCGCACCTGACGGAGCGCCCCTCGATGTCCCTCCGTGCTCCTCGGGGCTCCTCGCGGCGGACGAACCGTCGGTCGCCCCCGGGCCCCGGCGCCCGTCCGGTCCGCGCGAAGGCTTACTCACCGACCTTTGCATAAAAGTGCATCACTGCGTATAGTCATGCCATCGATGAGGAGGATTCCGATGGTGGTACGTGCAGCGGTGGCAGGGGCGAGCGGATACGCCGGCGGTGAGCTGCTGCGCCTGCTGCTGGCCCACCCCGAGATCGAGATCGGCGCCCTGACGGGCCACTCCAACGCCGGGCAGAAGCTCGGCGCGCTCCAGCCGCACCTGCGGCCGCTGGCCGACCGGGTGCTGGAGCCCACCACCGCCGAGGTGCTCGCCGGGCACGACGTGGTCTTCCTCGCGCTGCCGCACGGGCAGTCCGCCGCCGTCGCCGAGCAGCTCGGCGACGAGGTGCTGGTCGTCGACATGGGGGCCGACTTCCGGCTGGCCGACGCCGCGGACTGGGAGAAATTCTACGGTTCTCCGCACGCCGGTACGTGGCCCTACGGGCTGCCCGAGCTGCCCGGCGCGCGCGCCGCGCTCGCCGGGACCCGGCGGATCGCCGTACCCGGCTGCTACCCGACCGCCGTGTCGCTCGCGCTCTTCCCCGCGTACGCCGCCGGGCTCGCCGAACCCGAGGCGGTCGTCGTCGCGGCCTCCGGCACCTCCGGCGCCGGCAAGGCGGCCAAGCCGCACCTCCTCGGCTCCGAGGTGATGGGCAACATGACCCCGTACGGAGTCGGCGGGGGACACCGGCACACGCCGGAGATCACGCAGAACCTCAGCGCCGTCGCCGGTGAACGCGTCACGGTCTCCTTCACCCCGACCCTCGCCCCCATGCCCCGCGGCATCCTCGCCACCTGCAGCGCCAAGGCGAAGCCCGGCGTGGACGGCGAGGCGCTCCGCGCCGCCTACGAGAAGGCGTACGCGGACGAGCCGTTCGTCGACCTCCTCCCCGAGGGCCAGTGGCCCGCCACCGCGGCCGTGTACGGCTCCAACGCCGTGCAGATCCAGGTGGCGTACGACCCCGCCGCCGGCCGGATCATCGTGATCAGCGCCATCGACAACCTCGCCAAGGGCACCGCCGGGGGTGCCCTGCAGAGCACGAACATCGCCCTCGGGCTGCCCGAGGACACCGGTCTGACCACGACCGGCGTGGCACCGTGACCGACCCGCGCCCGGCCGCACCCACCCTGGGCGCCGGGCGTACGGACGCCCGGCCCCGGACCACCACGGAAACCGCCGCAGCGCCGCACCGCGCGGGCGGAGAAGCGAACGAGGAGATGCAGTGAGCGTCACGGCAGCACAGGGATTCTCGGCGGCGGGCATCGCCGCCGGGATCAAGGAGAGCGGCAACCCGGACCTGGCCCTCGTGGTCAACCTCGGGCCGCGCCGCGCCGCCGCGGGAGTCTTCACCTCCAACCGCGTCAAGGCCGCACCCGTCCTCTGGTCCCAGCAGGTCCTCAAGGGCGGCGAGGTCTCCGCCGTCGTCCTCAACTCCGGTGGCGCCAACGCCTGTACGGGACCCAAGGGCTTCCAGGACACGCACGCCACCGCCGAGAAGGCGGCCGAGGTCCTCGAAGGCCACAGTGCCGGCGAGATCGCCGTCTGCTCCACGGGGCTCATCGGCACGCTGCTCCCCATGGAGAAGCTGCTCGACGGCGTCGGCAAGGCCGCGGCGGCGCTCAGCACGGAAGGCGGCACGGACGCCGCCATCGCGATCAAGACCACCGACACGGTCCACAAGACCGCCGTGGCCGCCGGAGAGGGCTGGACCGTCGGCGGCATGGCCAAGGGCGCGGGCATGCTCGCCCCCGGCCTCGCCACCATGCTCGTCGTCCTCACCACCGACGCCGACGTCGAGGCGCCGGCGCTGGACGCCGCCCTGCGCGACGCCACCCGTACCACCTTCGACCGGGTCGACTCGGACGGCTGCATGTCGACCAACGACACCGTGCTGCTCCTCGCCTCCGGCGCCAGCGGCGTCACCCCGGAGCAGGACGCGTTCTCCGCCGCCGTACAGGCTGTCTGCGCCGACCTGGCCCGCCAGCTCATCGGTGACGCCGAGGGCGCGTCCAAGGACATCCGGATCGAGGTCGTCGGAGCCGCGACCGAGGACGACGCCGTCGAGGTGGGCCGCTCCATCGCCCGCAACAACCTCCTCAAGTGCGCCATCCACGGCGAGGACCCCAACTGGGGCCGGGTGCTCTCCGCGATCGGCACCACCCGGGCCGCCTTCGACCCCGACCGGCTGAACGTCGCCATCAACGACGTCTGGGTCTGCAGAGACGGAAGCGTCGGCGACGACCGCGACCTGGTCGACATGCGCTACCGCGAGGTCAAGATCACCGCCGACCTCTCCGCGGGCACCGAGTCGGCCGTCATCTGGGCGAACGACCTCACCGCGGAGTACGTCCACGAGAACAGCGCGTACAGCTCATGAGCGACTCGGAGAACACGGGCGCCGGGAAGAACACGGGCGCCGAGAACAGCACGGCCCGGAAGCACACCGCCCTCCCGAAGGCGCAGATCCTCATCGAAGCGCTGCCCTGGCTGACCCGGCACAACGGCCGGACCGTGGTCATCAAGTTCGGCGGCAACGCCATGATCGACGACGACCTGAAGGCGGCCTTCGCCCAGGACGTCGTGTTCCTGCGGCAGGCCGGCCTCAAGCCCGTCGTCGTGCACGGCGGCGGCCCGCAGATCAACGCCCAGCTCGACAAGCAGGGCCTGGTCAGCGAGTTCAAGGCCGGACTGCGGGTCACCACGCCCGAGGCGATGGACGTCGTACGGATGGTCCTGGCCGGACAGGTCCAGCGCGAACTCGTCGGCCTGCTCAACCAGCACGGGCCGCTCGCCGTCGGCATGACCGGCGAGGACGCCCGGACCATGACCGCCGTCCAGCACCGCCCGACCATCGACGGCGAGCTCATCGACATCGGCCGGGTCGGCGAGATCACCGAGATCGACACCGGGGCCATAGAGGCACTCCTCGCGGACGGCCGCATCCCGGTCATCTCCTCGATCGCGCGCTCCGCCGACGACAACCACGTCTACAACGTCAACGCCGACACCGCCGCCGCCGCCCTGGCCGCCGCGCTGAACGCCGAGACGCTGATGGTCCTCACCGACGTCGAGGGCCTCTACGAGGACTGGCCGAACAGCGACGACGTGATCAGCCGCATCACCGCGACCGAGCTGGAGAAGCTGCTGCCCGAGCTGTCCAGCGGCATGGTCCCGAAGATGCAGGGCTGCCTGTACGCGGTACGCAACGGCGTCGAGACCGCCAGGGTCATCGACGGCCGGGTCCAGCACGCGATCCTGCTGGAGATCTTCACGGACGAAGGCGTCGGCACGATGGTCGTGCCCGACACGGACACGGCGGCTGAGCCGGTCACGGAGGGGACAGCATGACGAACGCGGAACTCGGTCAGCGGTGGAGCGACTCGCTGATGGACAACTACGGCACGCCGCAGATCCCCCTCGTCCGCGGCGAGGGCGCCCGGGTCTGGGACGCCGACGGCAAGGAGTACCTCGACTTCGTCGGCGGTATCGCGGTGAACGCGCTGGGCCACGCCCACCCCGCGGTCGTCGAGGCGGTCTCCACCCAGATCGCCTCCCTCGGGCACGTCTCCAACCTCTTCATCGCCGAGCCGCCCGTCGCGCTCGCCGAGCGGCTGCTCCAGCTCTTCGGCCGGAGCGGACGGGTCTACTTCGCCAACTCCGGTGCCGAGGCCAACGAAGCCGCCTTCAAGATCGGCCGGCTCACCGGCCGGACCGGCATGGTGGCCACCACCGGCGGCTTCCACGGCCGGACCATGGGCGCGCTGGCCCTCACCGGACAGGAGAAGAAGCGGGACCCGTTCCTCCCGCTGCCCGCCGAGGTCACCCACGTGCCGTACGGGGACGTGGAAGCGCTCCGGGCCGCCGTCACCACGGACACCGCGCTCGTGATCATCGAGCCCATCCAGGGTGAGAAGGGTGTGGTCGTCCCGCCCGAGGGCTACCTCTCCGCCGCCCGCGAGATCACCCGGGCCACCGGCACCCTGCTCGTCCTCGACGAGGTGCAGACCGGCACCGGCCGGTGCGGCACCTGGTTCGAGTACCAGGCCCACGAGGACGTCGAGCCCGACATCGTCACCCTCGCCAAGGGCATCGGCGGTGGGCTGCCGCTCGGTGTCACCGTCGCGTTCGGCGCCGCGGCCGACCTGCTGAAGCCGGGTCACCACGGCACCACCTTCGGCGGCAACCCCATCGCCTGCGCGGCCGGCCTCGCCGTGCTGGACACCCTGGCGGCGGACGGCGTGCTCGACAACGTCAAGCGGCTCGGCGAGCGCATCCGCGAAGAGGTCGAAGGGCTCGGACACCCCCTCGTCTCCCACGTCCGCGGCTCCGGCCTGCTGCTGGGTATCGTGCTCACGGGACCCCACGCATCGCAGGTGCAGCAGGCGGCCCAGGAAGCGGGCCTCCTGGTCAACGCCCCCGCGCCCGATGTCGTACGGCTGATGCCGCCGCTGATCATCGGTGACGCGGAGGTGGACGCGTTCCTGGCCGTCCTGCGGGGCGCGCTGGACACGGTGGACCCGGGCAGGGGCGACGGAGAACCCGGAGCATGACCACCCGGAGAATGAGGCGACGACGATGACCGAGGCGCAGGACAACGAACACGGCGGCCCTGCCGTGCCGCAGACCCGCACGGCACGCCACCGCCGGATCGTGGACATCCTGAACCGGCAGCCGGTGCGCTCGCAGAGCCAGCTGGCCAAGCTCCTCGCCGACGACGGGCTGAGCGTCACCCAGGCGACGCTCTCCCGCGACCTCGACGAGCTGGGCGCGGTCAAGATCCGCAACACCGGTGGCGAGCTCATCTACGCCGTGCCGAGCGAGGGCGGTTTCCGTACCCCGCAGGCGCCGCTGGGCGGCTCCGCCAAGGAGGAGCGGATGCGGCGCCTCTCGTCGGAGCTGCTCATCTCCGCGGAGGCCTCTGCCAATCTCGTCGTCCTGCGCACGCCCCCGGGCGCCGCGCAGTTCCTCGCCTCGGCCATCGACCAGGCCGAGCTCCACGACGTCCTCGGCACCATCGCCGGGGACGACACGCTGATGCTCATCAGCCGTGACGCGGCCGGTGGCCAGGCCCTCGCCGACCACCTCCTGCGTCTCGCGCAGAACGAACGCTGACGCGTACCCCGCACGCGGAGGAGCCCGGTCCGTCTCCCACGGACCGGGCTCCCGCGCGTAGGCGTCAGTAGTGGGTGACCGCCAGCCGCCCGGCGGACGTACCGATGACGATGTGCGGGTGCTTCGCCGGGTCGGCCCAGGCCAGGACGCGGTCCATCGCCTCCGCCGCCACCGAGACGCAGCCCGCCGTCGCCCCCTCGCCGCCGACGTGCAGGAAGATGCCCGCACCCCGGCCCCGTACCGGCTTCGCGTAGTTGAAGCCGATCACCATCGCCCGGGCGTACTGCGTCGGGTACGTGATCAGGTGCTCGGCCTCCGCGGCCCGGCAGTCGGACGGCAGCGGCTCCACCCACCGGTTGTAGTCGCGCGCCCCGTTGTCCTGGCACCACCACGAACCCTCCGTCACCCTGCGGTACGGGTACGCGGTCGCGGCCGGAGCCTGTCGGAGACCGAAGGCGTACGGGAGGTCGTACAGGCCCGTCGGGGTGGTGTCCGTGCCCTGGCGCCGGGTACTCCCCTCGGCAAGCCCCGCAGCCCCGAACCGGGCCGGTGCGGAGCCCGCCCGGGCCCACCGCCCGCGCCGCAGTTCCCACCAGGTGACCGTGCCGGTGGTGGACCCGGCATCCGGGGCCTCGGCGACGATCAGCTGCCGGCCACCGCCCGTGTCGGCAAGCAGCCCGGGCAGCGGCCGGAGGGTGTCCCCGGGAGCGGCCACCGCGACGGAACCGGTCAGGGCCAGCAGGACGGACAGGGCCACCAGCGATCTGCGCATGCCCGGACCGTACGGGCGCGGGGGAAGGGGCTCCACCGGGGGTGCTCCGTCCGGTCGTACGGTGGGCGGGCGGTCTCCGGTCCGGGCCGCGTCCCCTTACTCCAGCGGCAGGCCGCCCCGGAAGTCGGTCACCCCTGTTGGTCCACCGCGGCGAGCAACTGGCTCGCGCGTCCGTCCGCAGCGGCGAAGGCGAGGTGGTCGTGGTAGTCGCGGGTCTCGACGATCAGGCCGTCCCTGACGCGCAGGACCTGGATGTTGGCGGAGCGGAAGGTGCGGCCGGAGGCGGGGTACAGACCCTCGTAGTCGAATTCGGCGATCACCACCTCGGGATCGTCGGTCGTGTGGACGTGGATGTTCTCGGCCCGCAGACGGATCGCGTCGGCGGCCCCCAGGGCGGCGAAGCGCTTGCGGAGCTCCGCCCGGCCGTGGACGCGGCGTGGGGGAACCGGCGAGAAGACGATCTCCACCTTGGCGTCCTCCGCGTAGAGCTCGGGGAGTTCGCTCCATTCGCCCGCCGAGATGAGGCCGATCAAACGTTCGAAGACCTCGCGAGGCGTGACTGGTGCGGACATGGCTGACCTCCGTGATCTCGCCGCCTATAATCGGATAGGCGACTCCGTTTTCGACGATACGGATACGCGACTCCGTTTGTCCAGGCGTGAAGAGGATCACTTGACGACAGATCAGACTCCCCCCGCCACAGGTGCGAAGCCTCTGCGCGCCGACGCACGGCGAAACCGCGCGCGGCTGCTGGAGGTCGCCGAGGCCGTTTTCGCCGAGCGGGGCACTGGGGCGTCGACGGAGGAGATCGCCCGGGAGGCGAAGGTCGGCATCGCCACCGTGTTCCGTCATTTCCCCACCAAGGAAGCCCTGCTCGAAGCGGTGCTCGTCCGGCGATTGGAACGGCTGGCCGACGAGGGGCGACGCCTGATGGCCGAGACCGGGGCGGCACACGCCCTCTTCGCGTTCTTCGACCTGGTACTGGACCAGTCTCCGGTCAAGAACGCCTTCGCCGCGGCTCTCGCCGACGCGGGAGTCGATGTGCGATCCGCCACCTCCGAGGCAGGGCGGGCTCTGCGCGAGGCGCTCACCGCGCTCCTCGAAGGCGCCCAGCGGGCCGGTGCCGTGCGAGGGGACCTGGAGGTGCCGGAGCTGACGGCGATCCTGGTGGGCACCTGCCGCATGCTGGAGCACTTGGACGGCCACCCGGAGTCCGCGAAGCGCGCCCGAGCGGTCGTCCGCGACGGGCTGAAGGCGGGCGCCGGGAGCCCCGAAGGGCCTCTGCCCCGAGGACGTGCCCGCTCCTGAAGGAGGAGCGGGCCGGCCACGTTCAGGACGGTCCGCAACCGTCAGGAGCACGATCTGCGGCCACCGACTGCCTCTGTCTTCCGGCTCAAGCCGGCGGCAGCGGTTCGTACCGGGCGCGCTGCGCCTCGTGGGCGACCTCCGCGTCCTCGTCCTCCTCCATCCCCGCCAGCACCCGCTTGCGGAGCCCGAGACTGTGCGCGCCGAGCAGCCGGAGCCCGGCGCGGCGTACGTGCGTGGGCCGGGCGGGGGCCACCAGCGCGGCCAGCCACTCCTCCGGGACGAGCAGTACGTACGGGGTGAGGGCCTTGCGGGCGGTGCGCACCACCGGCGGATGGGGGTCGGCCATGGCGGCCATCAGCTCGTCGGGGGAGGCCGCGTCCAGCATGCGCAGACCGGCCAGCGCCGCCGCGCGTACGCGGCCCTCCGGATGGTGCGTCAGGGCCCGCAGCGGGCCGGTCGCGTCGGGCGATCCGGATTCGGCCAGCCCGAAGACCGCGCCCGGGGGCAGGCCGGGCGTGGCGGAGTCCGCGCACCGCTCCCGGTAGAACGCCCATGGGTCCGCGCCCTCCAGCCGTAGCACCAGCCGCGCGGCGGAACGCACCCGGGCCGAAGGGTCGGCGAGGTGGCCGGACGCTTCCGCGCCCCGCCCCGCCCGGTGCAGCGCGGCCACCGCCGAGGAGCGGGTCGCCGCCGAGGAAGCGGTGAGCAGCGGATCGAGGAGGCCGTCCGGATCGCCGGTCCTGACCCGTGTGAGGAGCACGTCGGTGCAGAGCCTGCGGACGGCCCGGTCCTCGGCGGTCAGGATCAACTCCGTGAGCCGGGCGGTCGCGAGGAGACCCCGTTCCAGGCAGAGCCCGATGCCGAGCAGCCGTGCCCTCGGCCGGGGGCTCGCCAGCAGCAGCGCGGGCAGCGAAGGCGAAAGCGCGGGGGCGGCGGTGAGGACCAGTGCGAGACCGGGCCCGCCGTGCGGGCGGAGCGCCAGCTGTACGGCCAGCGGGACCAGCGCGGCCGCGCGTCCGGCCGCCGTCGGCCCGTCCAGTGCGGCGCCGGCCGTCCGGCGGGCTCGTTCCCGTACGGGGGCCCGACCGTCCGCGCACCGCAGGAGCAGCAGCGGGAGCAGTGCGGGGCGCCCGGCGGCGAAGGGCAGCGCGGCCTCGCGCACCTGCCACCGGCGGTGGCACAGGGCGAGGGCGGTCTCCGGCTCGGACGGCGGGAAGTCCGTCCACGTCACGTCCCGTGCGCGCTCGTCCCACTGCGGGTCGAACGGCCGCCCGGGGACTCCGTCGTGGCCGGTGCCGGGGCCCGGGGAGGCGCCGCCGGGCGGTGTGCTCGCGGACCCCGCGCGGACGCGTCGGTCGAGGTCGATCCAGGCCTCGGGATCGGCGGTGTCCAGGACGGAGTCCAGGGGGTTGCCCCTCAGCAGGCGCTCGTGCGCCGCGCGTGGGCGCCTGGGGGACGGGTGGGTCGGCTTCCGCATGGGGCGCAGCCTATGGGCAGCCGGAGCGTGCTCCGTCCCGCCCCCGGAGACGTACGGCGGGAGCGGGACGCCGTACGCGACCCGTGGGTTCCCCTCTCCGTGAGCGCCGTCACCGGCGCCTTTGACAAAACATACGGAGGATTGCATAGTTATGCCAACGGTGGGTGCACCGTGGAGAGTCCTCCGGCCTCCTCCGCGAAGGCCGCCGCCCGGTGTGACTCCGCCCGACAGCGCGTGCCACGCCCGCACCACGCGTACAGAACCGGCCTCCTCGACCGTCAGCGGCGGGGAGGCGGTCGCACATCCACCCCCTTGTTCTTCGAGGAGCACGCAGTGAGCAACGCCCACGCCAACGGCAACAGCGACGTACGCCTCTGGGGCGGACGTTTCGCCGACGGACCGGCCGAGGCGCTGGCCAAGCTGTCCGCCTCCGTCCACTTCGACTGGCGTCTGGCGCCCTACGACATCGCCGGCTCCCGCGCCCACGCGCGTGTCCTGAACAAGGCGGGCCTGCTCACCGACGAAGAACTCACCCGCATGACCGCCGGACTCGACCAGCTCGAAGCCGATGTCGCGGACGGATCGTTCACCGGCACCATCGCCGACGAGGACGTCCACACCGCGCTGGAGCGCGGTCTGCTGGAACGCCTCGGCAAGGACCTCGGCGGCAAGCTCCGTGCCGGCCGCTCCCGCAACGACCAGGTCGCCACGCTGTTCCGGATGTACCTGCGCGACCACGCCCGGATCATCGGCGGTCTGATCGCCGAGCTCCAGGACGCGCTGGTCGGCCTCGCCGAGACCCACCCGGACGTCGCGATGCCCGGACGCACCCACCTCCAGCACGCCCAGCCGGTGCTCTTCGCCCACCACGTCCTCGCCCACGTGCAGGCCCTCTCCCGGGACGCCGAGCGGCTGCGCCAGTGGGACGAGCGCACCGCCGTCTCGCCGTACGGCTCCGGCGCGCTGGCCGGCTCCTCCCTCGGACTCGACCCGGAGGCGGTCGCCGCCGATCTCGGCTTCGAGCGCGGCTCGGTCGCCAACTCCATCGACGGCACGGCCTCGCGCGACTTCGTCGCCGAGTTCGCGTTCATCACGGCGATGACCGGGATCAACCTCTCCCGGATCGCCGAGGAGATCATCATCTGGAACACGAAGGAGTTCTCCTTCGTCACCCTGCACGACGCGTTCTCCACCGGCTCCTCGATCATGCCGCAGAAGAAGAACCCGGACATCGCCGAGCTGGCGCGCGGCAAGTCGGGGCGGCTCATCGGCAACCTGACCGGACTGATGGCGACCCTGAAGGCGCTGCCGCTCGCGTACAACCGCGACCTCCAGGAGGACAAGGAGCCCGTCTTCGACTCCTGCGACCAGCTTGAGGTCCTGCTGCCCGCCTTCACCGGCATGATGGCCACGCTCACCGTCAACCGGGAGCGCATGGAGGAGCTGGCCCCGGCCGGCTTCTCGCTCGCCACCGACATCGCCGAGTGGCTCGTCAAGCAGGGCGTGCCCTTCCGGGTCGCGCACGAGGTCGCGGGCGAATGCGTCAAGGAGTGCGAGCAACGGGGCGTCGAGCTCGACGAGCTGACCGACGAGCAGTTCGCAGAGATCTCCGAGCACCTCACCCCCGAGGTCCGTACCGTCCTCAACGTGCCGGGCGCGCTCGCCTCGCGCGACGGCCGCGGTGGCACCGCCCCGTCCGCCGTCGCGGTCCAGCTCGCCGAGATCAAGCAGGACCTCGCGGTCCAGCACGCCTGGGCGACCGCCCGGAAGTAGGCCCTCGTGTCCGGACCGGGCCCGCACGCCCGGTCCGGACGCGCGCGGCGGCCGGGTGCGAGGTGTACGGACGGCGACGCGGGCTACGTTGACGGGGAAGGGTGAAGAACCGACCCCGGACCACGAGGAGCCCCGCGATGCCATTCGACCGCCTGACCGCGGCCACCGCCTCGACCGCCCACATCGGGCTCGGCCTCGCCGCCGTCGGCAGGCCCGGCTACATCAATCTCCACCGCGACCTCGACCTGCCCGGGGACCGCACCCCCGACGCCCTGCGCGACCGCACCCACGAACTCCTGGACGCGGCCTACGCCCAGGGCGTCCGCTACATCGACGTGGCCCGCTCCTACGGCCGCTCCGAGGCGTTCCTCGCCGAGTGGCTGACCGCCCGCCCCGCCCTCGACGACGTCGTGGTCGGCAGCAAATGGGGCTACACCTACACGGCCGACTGGTCCGTGGAGGCCGAGGCGCACGAGGTCAAGGACCACTCGGTGGCCACCTTCGACCGCCAGCGCACCGAGACCCGCGCGCTGCTCGGCGACCGGCTCGACCTCTACCAGATCCACTCGGTGACCGCCGACAGCCCGGCCCTCACCGACAAGGAACTCCACGCCCGGCTCGCCGACCTGGCCGCCGAAGGCGTCACGATCGGCCTCTCCACCAGCGGCCCCGGCCAGAAGGACGCCATCCTGGCGGCCCTCGCCGTCACGGTCGACGGCGAACCCCTCTTCCGTACCGTCCAGGCCACCTTCAACGCCCTGGAGACCTCGGCGGGCCCGGCGCTCGCCGAGGCCCACGGAGCCGGACTGACAGTGATCGTCAAGGAGGGCATGGCGAACGGACGACTGGCCGGTACCGAGGCCCCGGCACTGATCCGCGAGATCGCCCGGGACCGGGAACTCGGCAGCGACGCGGTGGCCCTCGCCCTCGTGCTCCACCAGCCGTGGGCCGGTGTCGTCCTCTCCGGCGCCGCCACGGCCCTCCAGCTCGCGGGGAACCTGCACGCCGTCGCGCTCGACCTCGGCGAGGAGGAACGGGCCCGGTTCGACACCCTCGTGGAGGACCCGGAAGCGTACTGGCGGTTCCGGGCCGCCCTGCCCTGGAGCTGACGGACCCCCGCCGCGCCCGTCCGGCCCGGCGCGCCCCGACCGGGCCCGCCGCGCTGCCCCGTCCGGTCCGGCGCGCCTCAGGCCGCCCAGGCGGCCAGCGCGTCGAAGTCGGGCCGCTCCAGGCCGACCGCCGGATCGATCTGCCGCAGCAGCGCCGGGCCGGGGTGATGGGCCGCCACCCACGCCCGGTCCTGCTCGCGGATCTCGTCGTCGATCCAGGCGAACGCCCGCCCGGCCGCGTACGCCACGACATGCCGTGTCTTCCAGAAGGTCCCGTCGCCCGCGCTCTCGCCCACCACGGGCCAGTCGACGAACGGCAGCGGCGGCAGCCCCAGATGCGGGCCGACCCACTCGTTGGCCTCGTTCTTCCAGGTGGTGGCCCAGACCAGTTCGTACCGGTCGGACAGCGCCAGCAGCTCCGCACCGTGCGCCGCGTTGAGCAGTACGGGCAGGGCCTGCCCGGTCTCCCACCCCGTCGGGCGCATCCGGTGGCGGCGGTACCCCTGCGGATTCCGCCGCCGGGACAGTGCCACGTAGGGGTTCAGCGGACCGTCGATGTCGATCAGCAGCAGCGGTTTGGTGCCCATGTCCCCATGCTGCCGCCCGGCGGGCCGGAGCGGTAGCGAGATACGGCCGCGGGGTCCCGGCAGGGCCATCCGCTGACCGCCGGGTTGCCGCCCGGCGGCAGGGGCCGGAGCGTGGAGCGGTGAGCACAGCCGACCGGGGGACCGGCACCGAAGAGACCCGGCGCCCGGGCCGCTGGATCGCGCTGACGGTCCTCGTTCTCGCCGTCCTGCTGGTCGCGGTGGACGCCACCGTCCTCGGCCTCGCGACCCCGTACCTCACGGAGGACCTCGAACCGACCGGCACCCAGTTGCTCTGGATCGGCGACGTCTACTCCTTCGTGATCGCCGGGTTCCTCGTCTCCATGGGCAGCCTCGGCGACCGGGTCGGCCGCAAGAAGCTCCTCCTGACGGGCGCCACCGCGTTCGGGGCGATCTCCGTCCTCAACGCGTACGCGGGCAGCGCCGAGACGATGATCGCGGCCCGCGCGCTGCTCGGCGTCGCGGGAGCGACCCTGATGCCGTCCACCCTGGCCCTGATCCGCAACATCTTCCACGACCCCCGCGAGCGCAGCCTCGCCATCGGCATCTGGGGCGCGGCGGCCTCGGCCGGCGCGGCGGTCGGGCCCGTGGTCGGCGGATTCCTCCTCGAACACTTCTGGTGGGGTTCCGTCTTCCTCATCAACCTGCCGGTGATGGCCGTCCTCGTGGTGGTGGGCGCCCGGCTGATCCCCGAATCGAAGGACCCGGCTCCCGGTCCCTGGGACCTGCCCAGCGTCGCCCTCTCGCTCGTCGGCATCATCGGGGTGGTCTACGCGGTCAAGGACGCCGCCGCACACGGATTCGGCCCGGGCGTCGCGCTCGCCGCCGTGATCGGCGCCGCCGCGCTGGTGTGGTTCGTCCGCAGGCAACTGCGCCTGCCGGCCCCCCTGATCGACGTCCACCTCTTCCACCACCGTGGATTCTCGGGGGCCGTCCTCGCCGATCTGCTCACCATCCTCGGTCTGTCCGGACTCGTCTTCTTCCTCTCCCAGTTCCTCCAGCTGGTCCAGGGCCGCAGCCCGCTGGAGGCCGGCCTCGCGGAGTTGCCCGCCGCCGTGGGATCGGTGGTGGCGGGTCTGCTAGCGGGCAGGGCGGCCCGCCGGTTCTCGGTGCGGGCCGTCGTCTCCGGCGGGCTCGCCGCCGTGGGCCTGGCGCTGGCCGCGGTGACCCTGATCGGCCAGGACACCGCGTATCCGCCGCTGGGCGCGATCCTGCTCGTCCTCGGCGTCGGCGCGGGATTCTCCTTCACCGTGACCGCGGACGTGATCCTCTCCAGCGTTCCCAAGGAGCAGGCCGGCGCCGCCTCCGGAGTCTCCGAGACCGCGTACGAACTCGGCGCCGCCCTCGGCATCGCTCTGCTCGGTTCCGTCGTGACCAGCGTCTACCAGGGATTTCCCACCCCCGCGGGGGTCCCGCCGGGCACCACGGCCGCCGCCCACGAGTCGCTCGGCGGAGCCGTGGAGGCGGCCCGGACACTGCCCGCCGCCGAGGCCGGTCCGCTGATCGCCGCCGCGCAGGACGCGTTCACCGACGGGCTGCGGGCCGCCGCCGGGACCGGCGCCGTCGTGCTGCTGGCGACGGCGGTCGCCGCCTGGTCCCTGCTGCGCGGACAGCGGCTGGAGGGGGGCGCCGCACACGGGTGACCCCCTGGCCGGCCGTCAGTCCGCGGGCTTCTCCCACACCGAGACGTGCCGGCCGCTCTCGTTGCCGAACGGGCTCCGGTCCCAGTCCTCGAACCGCTCCCGCAGCCGCATCCCCGCGAGCTGAGCCATCAGGTCGAGCTCGGCGGGCCACACGTAGCGGAACGGGATCGAGCGGTACTCGCCCCGGCCGTCGGCGAGGTCCACGTAGTTCGAGCTCACCGACTGGGTGGCGACGTCGTAGTCGTCGTAGGCCCAGCGCGTCGCACTCGTGTGGAAGGGCACGATCCGCTGGCCGGCGGGCAGTTTGCGCAGTTCGGGCACCATCACCTCGATCACGAAGGTGCCGCCCGGCGCGAGATGGTCCGCGACGTTGCGGAAACAGGCCACCTGGTCCGCCTGGGTCGTCAGGTTCATGATCGTGTTGAAGACCAGGTACGCGAGGGTGAAGGTGCCCTCCACCCGCGTCCCGGTGAAGTCCCCGATCGTCACCCCGACCGCCTCGCCGCCCGGTTTGGCGCGCAGCCGCTCCACCATCGCCCGGGACAGGTCGATGCCGTGCACCGGGACCCCGCGCCGCGCCAGCGGCAGCGCGATCCGCCCGGTTCCGATGCCGAGTTCGAGTGCCCGGCCGCCGCCCGCGAGCTCCGCCAGGAAGTCCGCGGTCGTCCCCACCAGGTCCGCCGCGAACATGCCGTCCGAAGGATCGTCGTACGTCGCCGCGATCCGCTCTCCGAAGAAGTCTTCCTTGTCGGTCACGCCCGGGACCGTACCGCCCGGCCGCCCGTCGCGCCCCTGCATTACCGCGTTCTCGCGCGCGTCCGGACATACGGAGGGCCCGCCGCCCCGGGAGACCTCC